>NZ_JBFRFR010000091.1:0-29359 GCF_052114925.1 Bradyrhizobium sp. 2TAF36
CGAGGCCTGTCCGCTAATGAGAACGCACGCGCGCTGATATCCATGATGGCCCGGAGCAAATGCTCCAATCAAAGGCCGGATACATTGATGCAAGACCACTCACCACCTGATCGACGAACCTCTTGCTACGCACGGCCGGACCATACATTCGGGTCACACCCCGAAGAACTCGGGCTGAGCATATCAAGTCTGCTTCAGCCCCAAGGAGCGGACATCTAGCGGACATGCCGGGTCGACCGCTTGGGGCCAAATCCGGACCTTCCCGTGGGCCAGGCAGAGACTTCGTTTCACATGTTCCCCAGACTCGTCAGGTGACGTAGAATGTCGTTGCCCTTAAAGTGGGATGTGCCGAAATCACCGTCTGGGCAAACGAGCAGCACTGGTGCCATCGGCAAGCACGCTCTCTTAGAAGCCGTTCTTTTTTCGGTTTCGACCACCGTTCACCACGAACTTTGCGCGCTGCTTATGCGGCGGCTCGTTCGGTAACGTCGGGAGAAAGCGATGAGCAAGATCGATCGAAGGTCCGCACTGGGAATCGCGTTGGCAGCGGCTTCGGCTGCCATGGTCAGGCCAGCCGCCGCTCAAGCCACAGGCTACAAGGATATGACGCCTTGGCCAGGTGTCGTGGTGCGTGAATATGAAGGCGAGACACCATCCCTGATCCCAGGTTTTAAGACCGTCTCAATGCGCGATGTCATCATGCAGCCGGGGGCGAAGACCATGGGGCCCCCGATGATGAATGCCATGATCTGCCATATCACCGAAGGGGAGCTTCGGCTTGAGCAGGACGGAAAGACCTTTACGGGCAAGAAGAATTTTGTCTGGACCTGCAACAAGGAAACAAAAGAACAGGCGTACAACGACGGGAATGTGGTCGCGATTATGCGGATCACGGACCTGAAAGCTTAAGGCCCATGAGGAGAAGCGGATGGCGCACGCGACGACGCGCCATCCGCCTGCAGGATCATGAATTGTTGCAACGTCACAGCCGGAGAAAAGTTCGTCCGCGCGCCAAGCTTCGGGTCACACGCTGCCATCACGACGAAACAGCACGGCGTCCCCTGCAAGCTCCCTCTGACGTTCGCGAGCACCGCCCCGCTACGCCGTCCGCAGCACCGGCGACGGCGGCTGCGATGGCCGGATCAGCGCGAATGCGACCTGGATGATGCCGCCGGCCAGACCGAGCGCCACGCCGATGCGCCAGGCCATGGTGTAGGAGCCGAGCGTGTCGTAGAGCACCCCTCCTCCGTAGGCGCCGAGGAAGCTGCCGATCTGGTGGCTCATGAAGGCGAGGCCCTGGATCATCGCCTGCCAGCGCAGGCCGAACATCTCGGCGACCGCGCCGGCGACCAGCGGGCYGACCCCCATCCAGAGAAAGCCCATGATCGCGCCGAACAGCAGCGTCGAGAACGACGTCGCCGGCAGCATGAAATACCAGGCGAGCGCGAGCGAGCGCAGGATGTAGATGCCGCCCAGCAGCGCCAGCTTGTTCCAGCGCTGGCCGGCCCAGCCGAAGAACAGCGAGCCCAGCACGTTGAAGCCGCCGATCATGCCGAGCGTCTGCGCGCTGAGCATCGGATCGAGGCCGCAGATCGCCAGATAGGACGGCAGATGCGTGGTGAGAAACACGAGCTGCATGCCGCAGACGAGATAGGCGCAGGTCATCACCACGAAGGACGCGTTGCCGAACGCCGTCTTCGCAGCCGTCGCGGCGGTGGCATCCCCGATGTCGTCGGCGGTCGGCTTCGGCAGCGGAATCGCGTCGACACGGCCGGCATACCAGGCCGCAGGGATCATCAGCACCGACATGATCACGAAACCGGCGAGCCCGACGCGCCAGCCAAATCCTTCGTTGAGCATCTGTCCGAGCGGCGCCGACAACAGCGCGCCGAGCGAGCCCGCGCCGGAGACGATGCCGAGCACGGTCGAGCGTACAGTCTCCGGCACCGCGCGCGCCGCCACCGACATCGCGATCGCGGCCGCGGTGCAGGCCAGCGACGTCCCGATCAGCACGCCGGCGCCGATCATGATGCTGACGAGCCCGTTCGCGGTCGCCATCAGAATGAGGCCCACGATGTACATCAGCGAGCCCACGATCATGATCGGGCGGAAGCCGTAGCGCACCGTCATCGCGCCGGCGAGCGGCTGGAGAAAGCCCCAGGCGAGGTTCTGCACGGCCAGCGCCAGCGTGAAATCCGAGATCGAAATGTGGATGTCATGCGTCAAAGGCTGCATGAAGATGCCGAGGCTCTGCCGCAGCCCCATGCTCAGTGTCAGCATGATCGAGGCGCCAATCAGGATGGGCAATGTCGGACGCAGGACCTGCAAAAGGGGCATATTTTTCTCCCTCGTCGGCGCGACGCGCGCGCCGGCGTCTGCAATTCTCGATGTTTTTAGTTACACAGACCTGTGTACTTAGGCTATGAAAGGTGCACGCTGTCAAGCGAACAGGACGCACGCTGCCGCATGGCTCCCCCGCCCACACCACAGACGATGAAGGAGCGGATCCTCGAGACCGCCGACAAGCTGTTCTATCTGCAAGGCATTCGCGCCATCGGCGTCGACACCATCGCGGCCGAGATCGGCATCTCCAAGCGCACGCTGTACAACCACTTCCCCTCCAAGGATGCGCTGATCGCGGCCTATCTGGAGCGCCGCTTCGTCAAGCCGCGCCCCTCCGACAAGCCCCCGGCCGAGCAGATTCTTGGCACCTTCGATTCGCTGGAGCGACGCTTTGCGGCCAAGGATTTTCGCGGCTGCCCGTTCGTCAATGCGGTCGCCGAGCTCGGCCCAAAGGACCGCGCCGTGAAGAAGATCGCAATCGCCTTCAAGGAAAGCCGCCGCGTCTGGTTTCGCGAGCGGTTGAACGAGCTAGGTGTTGCGGATGCGGATGCGCTCGCCACCCAGCTCGTGCTCCTGGTCGATGGCTCGATCGCACAGGACCTCGTGCGCGACGACCCGGCGATGGCCCGCGCGGCAAAGGAAGCGGCGAAGGTGCTGCTGCGGAATGCGGGCGTGGATGTGGGTGATGCGGAGAAGCCGGCCGTGACGCACAGCAAGCGCACGCCGCACTAATCAGCATGGCCGTATCGTTCGGTGTCATCACCCGCGAAAGCGAGTGATCCAGTATTCCAGCGGCGGTTGTGATTGAACCGCGAGGCCGCGGCGTACTGGATTCCCCGCCTGCCGCCTACGCTAAAGCTTCGGCGCCCCTCGACCTCAAACCCCGGCGAAGCCTTGGCGTAGCCGGGTCGCGGGGAATGACGGCGGAGCTTGTGGAACAGCGGAGCTTGGGGAGAGGGCTTCGCGCAACAACCGCGCCCTGCCCGATCCTATCAAAATGCTCCTGTTTTGCCCGACGTGTCAAACGCCCGGGCAATCGGCATAGGCCCGCCTCGCTACCCGCATAAGCCAATGATCCGGCTAACGCCGGCCACTGTGCATGGGGTTGTTCTCGCAGTTTTTGTTGCAGGCGGCCTCACGCCGCCTGCGACACCACCCGATTGCGGCCGTCGTGCTTGGCGCGGTAGAGCGCGGTGTCGGCGCGCTTGAGGACGTCGGCGACCGCCTCGCCCTTCTGCTCCAGCGTGGTGAGGCCGATCGAGATCGTGACCTCGATGCGCTTGGTGCCCTTGTGGACGGCGAACGGCTCGCCCGCGATCGAACGGCGCAGGCGCTCGGCGACCATGCCGGCGACGTGGAGGTCAGTCTCCGGCATCACGATGACGAACTCCTCGCCGCCGTAGCGGCAGGCCAGGTCGATGCCGCGGATCGACTTGCGCACGCGCACCGCGAACTCGCGCAGCACGTCGTCGCCGGCGTCGTGGCCGTAATTGTCGTTGATCGACTTGAAATAGTCGATGTCCAAAATCATCAGTGCCAGGGGCTTGCCGCGGGTCGAGGCTTGGTCAGCGAGCGTCGCCAGATGGCTCTCCATGTAGCGGCGATTGTGCAGGCCGGTGAGCGCGTCCGTGATCGCCATCTCGATCGAGTTCTGCACGTTGTCGCGCAAATGATCGGTGTAGCGGCGGCGGCGGATCTGCGTGCGGGCGCGGGCCAGCAGCTCGGTCTTGTCGATCGGGCGCAGCAAATAGTCGTTGACGCCGATCTCGAGGCCGCGGAGCAGCCGCGTCGAGTTCTTGGGGTCCGCGATCGCCAGGATCGACACATGGCGCGTGCGCTCCAGCGAGCGCGCCTGGCTGCACAGCCGCAGCCCGTCGAAATTGTTGAGGTCGAGCGAGACGATCAGCAGGTCGTAGTTGCCTTCGGCGGCGTGGAACAGCGCTTCGGTCGGGTTCGGCTCGACGTCGATGGTGTGCTCCGCGGCGAGGATCGTCGCCAGTCGCTCATAGGAGGACTGACGGTCGTCGACCAGCAGAATGCGGCCGCCCCGGCCGGTGTCGGCCACGGCGCTGCGCTCGGGCGCCTGCATGCCGATCTCGAGCGAGGTGATGGCGCGCATGCGCAGCTCATCGGTCATCATCTTCAGCCGCGTCAGCGAGCGCACGCGCGCGATCAGCACGACGTCGGAGACGGGTTTGGTGAGGAAATCGTCGGCGCCGGCTTCCAGCCCGCGATTGCGGTCGGCGGGGCTGTCGAGCGCAGTGACCATCACGACGGGGATGTGGTGCGTCGCCGGATCGGTCTTCAGGCGGCGGCAGACTTCAAAGCCATCCATGTCGGGCATCATCACGTCGAGCAGGATGATGTCGCATTCGGCGCGGCTGGCCAGCGCCAGCGCCTCGGTCCCGTTCGAGGCGGTCATCACGTCGAAATATTCGGCGGACAGGCGAGCTTCGAGGAGTTTGACGTTGGCGGGAACGTCATCGACAACCAGGATACGCGCGGACACTTTGAACTCACTTCCTATCCGATAAAACGCCGGACCGTCTCAATGAATTTGCCGACCGAGATCGGCTTGGACAAATAGGCCTCGCAGCCGCCCTCGCGGATGCGCTCTTCGTCGCCCTTCATCGCGAACGCCGTGACCGCGACGACGGGAATGGCGCGCAGCTCCGGATCGTCCTTGATCCAGCGCGTGACCTCGAGGCCCGAGACCTGCGGCAATTGGATATCCATCAGCACGAGGTCGGGCCGCATCTTGCGAACGAGGTCGAGCGCCTCGTAGCCGTTGCTGGTGCCGGAGGTCTGGTAACCGTGTGCCTCCAACAGGTCGCGGAAGAGCTTCATGTTGAGCTCGTTGTCTTCCACGATCAGGACGGTCTTAGCCATCCCGCCCTCCTGATTGGCACGAAGCCGTATACATGTGACGCCTCAGGCGCCGCTCGCCGGCGCTTCGAAAACTGGATTCAAACTAGCCTCAGATTCGCTTGAGTTTCGTTAAACCCGAGGGCCGACTTTCTGCGATGTGGTTTCCAGTTGCTTGTCGGCGGTCTTGAGACTCGGGCATGATGGCTTCAAAGTAGACACCGAAAGTTAACGGAAAGGCAAACCGAACCCTTGAAAAAGCCTGTTCACAACCCTCGCGAAGTCGCTGAAATCGTTGCGATTCAGGCGCTCTCCTTCGTGGCCGGCGATCCGGAGCGGCTTGGCCTGTTCCTGGCTGAGACAGGCGTCGGTCCTGAGACCCTGCGCAATGCCGCCTCGGACCCGAATTTCCTCCTCAGCGTACTCGATTTCGTGATGCGCGATGACGCCACCGTCAAGGCCTTTGCCTCGACCGCGGAGCTGCATCCGACCAACGTTGCTGCGGCGCGGCAGGTGCTGGGCGACGCGCTCGGCGACCCCTCCTGGGAGCGCGACGTGCCGTGACCGTCCCAGATACGGCCGGCCCCCGCTGCTTCTGCCGGGATTGTCTGGCCGATCTGGATATGGGCGTGCGGCGCTGCTCCGCCTGCGGTTCCCCTCGCCTCGTCCGCCACCGCGCGCTCGCAGGCCTGACCATCGCCCATATCGACTGCGACGCCTTCTATGCGACGGTCGAGAAGCGCGACAATCCTGACATCGCCGACAAGCCCGTCATCATCGGCGGGGGCAAGCGCGGCGTGGTGTCGGCCGCCTGCTACATCGCGCGGACTTACGGCGTGCGCTCGGCCATGCCGATGTATAGGGCGCTCGAGGCCTGCCCGCACGCGACCGTGATCCCGCCCGACATGGCCAAGTACGTCCGTGTCGGCCGCGAGGTGCGCCAGGCCATGCAGGCGCTGACACCKCTGGTCGAACCGCTCTCGATCGACGAGGCCTTTCTCGATCTGTCGGGCACCGAGCGGGTGCACGGCATGGTTCCGGCCAAGGTGCTGGCGCGGTTCGCGCGCAACATCGAGCACGACATCGGCATCTCCGTCTCGGTCGGCCTGTCCTGCAACAAGTTCCTGGCCAAGATCGCCTCCGACCTCGACAAGCCGCGCGGCTTTGCCGCGCTCGATCAGGAGGAAGCCCGTTCGATGCTGGCGGAGAAGCCGGTCGGCTTCATCTTCGGCGTCGGCCCGGCCACGCAGGAGCGCCTGGTGCAGCGCGGCTTCCGCATCATCGCCGACCTGCAAAAGGCCGACGAGATCGAGATGATGCGGCAGTTTCCGAGCGACGGCCGCAGGCTGTGGCGGCTCGCGCGCGGCATCGACGACCGCCGCGTCGAGCCCGATCGGGGCGCCAAGACGATTTCGAGCGAAACCACCTTCGAGACCGACATCCGCGATTTCGCGACGCTCGAGAAGATCCTGTGGCGGCTCTGCGAGAAGACGTCGTCGCGGCTCAAGAGCAGCGAGCTTGCCGGCTCGACCGTGACGCTGAAACTGAAGACTGCCGATTTCCGCCAGCGCACCCGCTCGCAGTCGATCGCAGGCCCGACGCAGCTTGCCGCCAAGATCTTCTCGATCTGCCGCGAGATGCTGGCGAAGGAGATCGACGGCACCGCGTTTCGCCTGATGGGCGCCGGCGTCAGCGCGCTGCGCGAAGGCTCGCCCGCCGACGACACCGACATGCTCGACCGCCGTGCTGCGCATGCCGAGCGCGCGGTGGACAGTCTGCGCAAGAAGTTCGGCAACTCCGCCGTCATTCGCGGCATCGCGTATGATGGCCCTGAAACAGGACAGCAGGAATGATCGAGTCCTGCTCAATTCAGTCGCGTTCGAAGATCCGTGCACCCGGATAGACACGCCGGGCATACTGAATGACCAACTGCCGATCCTGACTCGCCAGGAACGGCGTTCGGATCTGACAAGACCCGACGATGAGGTGCCACAGGCCGTTGAGCTTTCCAATCATGACGTTCATTTGAGCTTCCTCGCAGTGACCCGAGTAGACTCAAATTGTAAGAATCGCCGGCCGTCGCTCAATTGTACCAGCGTAAGGTCAGCGTATGAGAAGGATTGGAAGAGATATACAAAGGTATGTTGGCGAGGCCCCTGTCAGGTTCCGGCGCTGATCGGTTTCGCAAGGGCTGTACGCATCCGAACGCGCTGAGAGGCTGGCCATCGTGACAGGCGAACGCGACCTCGACGCGCTGTTGAGAAACATGAAGCCGGAGCTGCTGGACGGCACCTTCGTGTTTTGCACGATCCCACCCAACGAGCCCGTTCCCGCAGCGGTCAACCCGCTGCTGACGTTTCGCGAGCAGGAAGGAACCACGCTGGTGATCCTGCGCGAAGAAGCCGAGGCGTCAGGCTTACGCGACGCGTTCGCCTCGCGCCTGATCACCCTGACGGTACACTCCGCGCTCGATGCGGTGGGCTTCCTGGCTGCAGTCACGGCGCGCCTGGCCGAAGCCGGCATCAGCGTGAATGCGGTGTCGGCCTTCCACCACGATCATCTTTTCGTACCTGCCGACAGGGCCGATGAAGCGATGGCTGTTTTGCGAGCGATGTCCGCAGCAAAGTAAGATGGGTAGAGCGAAGCGAAACCCATCGAGCTCTTCCTGCGCAACAAGGGTGATGGGTTTCGCTTCGCTCTATCCATCCCACGGTCGGATCAATCCGCGACCGCCACCGCCTCGATCTCGATCAGCCATTCCGGCGCGGCGAGCGCGGAGACGCCGACGAGGGTGCTGGCCGGCGGCTCCATGCCTTCGAAGAAGGCCGAGCGGGCCTTGCCGATGATCGGGCGCAGCTCCGGCTTGTAGTTCACGACGAAGGTCGTGATCTTGACGATGTTGGCGTAGGTCGCACCGGCCGCCTTCAGCGCATGGCCGAGATTCTGCATCACCTGCGTCGTCTGCGCGGCAATATCGCCCTCGCCGACGATCCGCCCTTCCTCGTCCACCGACACCTGGCCGGAGATGTAGATCGTGCGCGCACCGGAAGCGGTGACGACGTGGGAATAGGCCGGATTGTGATGCAGGCCGCTGGGGCGGAGATGGTCGAGCTTGGGCATGGTGCTTGCCTCCCGGGTTTGTGGTTGGGAGGGAGCGTAGCTGGAGAGCGAGCGGAGGGCTAGCCTCGCCCCTCAATTGCAGGGCTTGCTGTCCTTCGCGTCGAACTTGCCCATCGCGCCGGAAATCACGAAATCGTTGTAATCGAGCACGAGCTGGCGCGAAACGCCGTTTTCGTAGAGCTCGAACGCCATCGCGTAGACCGGCGTCTGCTCGCCTTCCTTCTGCTGGGACTCGCGGTCGAAATAGCTGACGGTAACCGGCCAGCGCTTGAGCGACTTCATGTGCTCGTCCGTGGTCGATGCATCGGGCGAAGCAGTGCGGTCGGCGGGAATCGGCTGACCGATCACGGTCAGCGTGTTGTAGACCTTCTGGCCGTCGTCGGAGCCGTCATACACCGACAGCTCGAGCAGCGACTTGCCATCCTTGGCGGCGGCAATGATGCGCTGGATCTGCTCGGTCGGGAACACGATCTTGCCGTCGAGGGTGAAGCTCTTCGGCGCCGGCAGCTTCAGCTTGACGTTGATGTGGTCGCCGTCGCGTTCGGCCGAACCGTCGACCCGGCCGGCGTCCGCCTCGTTCATCCGCGTCTCGATCTTGAAGCGGTAGCTTTTTCCCGCGGCGTCCTCCCAGGAGTTCGAGCGGAGGTCGCTCAGCGTGATCTTGCCCTCGCCGCTGTCGAGCTCGGAGACCTGGCGGAATTCGGAGGTGTAGCCCTCGCACGAACTTCCCGTGAAATTGTAGAGGATGCGGCCGCGCGCGCTGTTGATCGAATTGGAGCGCGATTTGACGAGGCTGAGGTCATAGAGCGCCTGGTGCGCAAGGAACGGACCGCTGGCCGCCTGCGCTCCACCGCCTGCGCCGAAAGCAGCCGCCGCGAGCCCCATCACACCGAGCGAAGTCCGGAAAAGGTGCACCATGTGTCATCCCTGGGGAAAGCGCAGATTCGACATTTTAATGACCGTTCCATTGCGTCGCAACTGAGGCCGTTTCACGTAAAGTTGCGGCCCCCGCCTTGAACCTGCTGCTTGGCCACAACAAAATGCAGTCGCTCCGGTTGCTTGCATGTGACGGCACGATGGGCGAAACAGGGCGCGCCCGGCCTCCAAATGGACGCAGCCGGGCGGATGAAATTTGGACAACGAGGTCGAACATGGCGGGCACGGTCGAGCAGAAACTGGCGGAACAGGGCATCAAGCTGCACGAGGCCCCTACCCCTGTCGCCAATTACGTGCCGTTCGTGCGCACCGGTAACCTGCTGTTCGTCTCCGGCCAGGTCTGTTTCGACCCCGCCGGCAAGCTGATCGCCAAGGGCAAGCTCGGTGCCGGCGTTTCGATCGAGGACGGTGCCGCAGCGGCGCGCGGCTGCGCCGTCAACCTGCTGGCCCAGGTCAAGGCGGCGCTCGGCGACCTCGACAAGGTCGTGCGCGTGGTGCGCCTCGGCGGCTTCATCAACTCGGCACCCGACTTCCTGGACGGGCCGAAGGTGCTGAACGGCGCCTCCGACCTGATGGTCGCCGCTTTCGGTGACAAGGGCCGCCACGCCCGCACCACCGTCGGCGTCGCCTCGCTGCCCGCGGACGCGGCGGTCGAGGTTGAAGGCGTGTTCGAGGTCGCCTGACACGGAGCTGACGGCGTTGCGCGCTCCTGATTGGCTGACAGCCCGGCCGGTCGCCCATCGCGGCCTGCATGACATTTCCCGTGGCATCGTCGAGAACATGCCGGGGGCGGTGCAGGCTGCGATCGCAGGCAATTTCTCGATCGAGGTCGACATCCAGCTCTCCGCCGACGGCGAGGCCATGGTGCACCATGACCACGCGCTCGGCCGCCTCACCGAGGCCACCGGCGAGGTGGTTTTGAAGACCGCGGCCGAACTGAAGGCGGTCAAGTTCAAGGACACGGACGAGCGGATGATGTCGCTGTCCGACCTCTGTGCCATGGTCGCCGGCCGCGTGCCGCTGGTGATCGAGGTGAAGAGCCATTTTGGCGGCGACCGCAAGCTGGTGATGCGGATGGCCGAGGTGTTGTCGTCCTATCAGGGCCCCGCCGTCGGCATGTCGTTCGATCCCGACCAGGTGCTGGCGCTGCGTGAGCTGTTGCCGTCCCGCCCGCGCGGCATCGTTGCGCAGCGGACCTACGAGGACGAGTACTGGGCGAAGCTAACGCAGGCGCAGCGCGACAGCATGCTGTATCTGCGCCACGGCTTTCAGACCCAGCCGCATTTCGTCGCCTTCAAGGTCGACCACCTGCCGGCCCCCGCCCCCTGGATCGCCCGCAACGTCCTCGGCTGCGCCCTGCTCGGCTGGACCGTGCGCACCCCGGAACAGCGGACGCGGGTCGGACAATATGCGGATCAGATGATCTTTGAGGGGTTCGTGCCGTAGGGGGCACACCTGTTGCACAGCGATTGCTCTCGTGTCCCGGACGCGCTGCAACGCGCCAGCGTTGCTGTGCAGAGGCGGGACCCAGAAGGCGGCACGCTATGCGGAGAGATGGGCCCCGGCTCTGCATCGCGCCGCTGCGCGCTGCGATGCGTCCGGGGCACGTGAGAGCTCGGTTCCCGCCTCTTGAAGTCGCTGCTGCAATGCACGATCTTGGGCACGATGGCATCATCTGAAATCACACTCGAGGCTGTACCCTCGATTGGCGAGGTATCTGCCGAGGATTGGGACGCCTGTGCCAATCCCGACAAGGCTTGCAACGGGCATGGCGCCGGAACTTCATCCGGGCTTCCAGGCGATTCCCTCGGCCTCTCAAAACCCGCCTATAACCCGTTCGTCTCGCACGCGTTTTTATCCGCGATTGAGAAATCGGGTTCAGCAACGATCCGCACCGGCTGGGGGCCGCGGCATCTGGTGGCCAAGGTCGATGGCCGCGTCGCCGGGGTCGTGCCCTGCTATCTGAAATCGCATTCCCAAGGCGAGTACGTCTTCGACCGCGGCTGGGCGGATGCCTATGAGCGCGCCGGGGGACGGTACTATCCGAAACTCCAGGTCTCGGTTCCCTTCACCCCGGCCACAGGGCCCCGGCTGCTGGTCCGCGACGGCGTGGATCGCGAGCGCATCGCGGAGACGCTAGCGAGCGGGCTGGTGGCGCTATGCGGCGTCAGCAAGGCCTCCTCGGTCCACGTCACCTTCGCGCGCGAGGCGGAGTGGAAACTGCTCGCCGGGCACGGCTTCCTCCAGCGCACCGATCAGCAGTTCCACTGGCACAACGAGGGATTTGCGACCTTCGACGATTTCCTCACCACGCTCAATTCGCGCCACCGCAAATCGATCAAGCGCGAGCGGCGCGATGCGCTTGCCACCGGCATCACCATCCACTGGCTCACCGGCAGCGACATCACCGAGGATGCCTGGGACGCCTTCTTCGAATTCTACATGGAGACCGGGTCGCGCAAATGGGGCCGGCCTTATCTCACGCGCGAATTCTTCTCGCTGATCGGCGAGACCATGAGCCAGGACGTGCTGCTGGTGATGGCCCGCCGCAACGGCCGCTGGATCGCGGGCGCGATCAACTTCATCGGCTCGGATACGCTGTTCGGCCGCAACTGGGGCGCGGTCGAGCATCATCCGTTCCTGCATTTCGAGGTTTGCTACTATCAGGCGATCGATTTCGCGATCAAACACGGCCTCGACAACGTCGAGGCCGGCGCGCAGGGCGAGCACAAGATCGCGCGCGGCTACCTGCCGCGGACGACCCATTCCGCCCACTTCATCGCCGATCCCGGCCTGCGCCGCGCCATCGACGATTACCTCAAGCGCGAGCGCGCCTATGTCGCCGAGGCCGGACGGGAGCTGGCCGAGCTCGGCCCGTTCCGCAAAGGCGTCGACGAGGCGCCTTGACGGTTTGCCACGGCTGATGACAGTAAGCGCAAAATTCGAGGAGCCGCCGCCATGACCGCCTACGACCCCAACAACATCTTCGCGAAGATCCTGCGCGGCGAGTTTTCCTGCCACAAGGTCTATGAGGACGAGCATGTGTTTGCCTTCCTCGACATCATGCCGCGGGTATCGGGCCATACGCTGGTGATCCCGAAGGCCCCTGCCCGCAACATCCTCGACATCAAGCCTGACGACTACGCCCACGTCGCCCGGGGCGCGCACAAGATCGCGGCCGCTGCGATGAAAGCGTTCGAGGCCGACGGCATCACCGTGCAGCAGTTCAACGAGCCCGCCGGCGGCCAGGTGGTGTTTCATCTCCACATGCACGTGATGCCGCGCCACGACGGCGTGGCCATGCTGCCGCCCGCCAGCCGCAAGGAAGACGTCAAGGTCCTGGAAGAGAATGCGGCCAAGCTGATCGCGGCGCTGAAGGCGGGATAGATATCAGCCCTGTAGCCCGGATGGAGCGAAGCGTAATCCGGGACCTCCCCGCATTCCGCTTCGCTCCATGCGGGCTACGATCGCCGCCCCTCACTCCGTCTGAAAATCCCCTGCCTGCGGGGCGGCCAGCGGCGTGAATTCGCAACGATCTGGCTTGATGTCGATCAGCGGCGTGTTGTCGATGCAGTCGAGCCCGCGCACCAGAATGGCATTGCCCTCGATGCCGACGAGCTTGACGATCGAGGTGCCGATCGGGTTGGGCCGGACCGGTGAGCGCAGCGAAAACGTGCCGCGGGTCTTCTCGTTGTTCTTCGGGCTTTGCAGGACGATGTCGCGGCGCGACTTGTCGAGCCAGTAGAGCACCTCGAGATTGCTGTAGAAATCGACGCCCTTGATGGCCGGCACGAACGGCTCGAAGATCTCGAGCCGGCACACCGGGCCGTCCTGACGCCCCTGTCGCGGCGTCTCCATCCGCGAGGTCCAGGGCGTGCGGATGCGGCCGATGAAGACGAGGCCGGCATCCTCCGTCGACGGCAGCTCGATGGCGACCTCGCCCTCGCGGAGCTCGTTTTCGCGAACCATATTTCCCGTTCCTTGCTGTTCGCCGGTGGTTTTAGCCTAACCACCACTTTCCGGCCAGCATGAAGACTTCGCCTGTCACCACGCCTGCGAAGATCGAGCGGCGGGTCAGCAGGAAGGCGACGAGGCCTGCGCCGACCGCGCCATAGCGCAAGACGTCCGGCACGCTGGCGAGCGCCCCCGGCGGCTCCACCACGATCTGGGCGATGACGCCGGCCAGGATGGCGGTGGCGACCGCCCTCACCCAGACCAGCAGCTCCGAGCCCTCGTCGATGCCGCCGCCGAACCACAGGCCCAGCATGCGCCATATCTGGTTGGGAACAACGCCCGCAACGAACAGCACGACGAGTGCGTGCCAGTCGCCGATGAGCTGCGCAAAGCTCATGCGCGCACCTCCCGCCACCAATGCACACCATAAGCGATCGTGCCGGCCACCAAACCGCTGACGAGAATGTCGAGCCCGGAGTTCATCTTCGCGGCCAGCGGATAGAGCAGAACCCCGAGCGTCAGCGCGACGACGTCGGCGACCTCGCGACTGTTGCGCGCGGTCGAGAACAGGAACGACAGCGGCGTCAGCATCAGGATCGCGGCGCCGAGCGTCTGCGTCAGGTTGGCGGCAAGGAAATAGCCGACCGTGTTGGCGGTGAGACACACGGAGACCAGACCAAAACCAAGTCCGTTGACGAAGGCGATGCGCCGCTCGCGCGGCACCTGCGGCAGGAAGCGATGGCATTCGACCCACAGTGTCACCGCCGTAAGATGCGCGGCGAAGAACAGCTCGCGCCGCTTGGTCGTCGGCGTGCGCATCAGGGGCAGCACCGAGACCACCATCGGAAACAGCCGGATCGCGCTGACGGTGACCGCGATCGCCGATTGGATGATGGTCGCGCCGGAGCCGAGCGTGGTGATCAGAATGATCTGCGCGGGGCCCGCCCAGACGAACAGCGTCGAGCAGAGCGCCCAGAGCAGGCTGAAATGGGTGTCATGAGCGAGGGCGCCGATGCCGAGATAGGTCGCGAACAGGACAAGCGTGAGGATCGTCTGCGTGATCGAACGCAGTCCCCACGCAAACGCGCGCCAGGAACTTTGCCATTGAGGGGAATCGAGCGGAGGAAGCGCCACGGGAGTCTTTGGCCGGATTGCGGAATCGTGCCCGCATAACGGGCAATGCTGTGGCTGGCGTCAAGGAAGCGCGCGGCGGGGCTGGCATGCGCGCGTGGGCAGACGCGCCTACCCGTTCACACCCCGGTTCTTCAGCACGAAGCAGGCACCGCCGGCCTTGCGGATACGGTTGCACAGATCATCCGCCTCGCTGCGCGTGTCCGCGCCGATGCGCACCTGGTAGAACGCGCGCGTACCGCGGCTGCGCATCACCGAGCTTAGCAGGCTCGGATCGCGCTCGCCGATCACCGCGGTCAGCCGCGTGACGGCGCGGGAATACATCGCCAGCGCCCTGTTGCGGTCGAAACCGGCAGCGAGCTGTACGCCCCAGACCTTTGCGGCGGCGAGCTCGACATGCTGTTCGAGCTCGGCCACAAAGGCATTTGGCGCGCGCTTCAGAAGCGCCATGAGATCGCGGCAGCTCGTCGGCGGCGAACTCGGCGGTCCCTTGCCGGTCGCTCCCGCCTTGGCCCACGCGTCAACGCTCGTGCCGGTGATGGCATAGACGTAGTTGCGGGTCTGCTCCGGCATGCCGCCGGTGCCGGCGAGCCATTCCTGCACCCGGCGCGGCCCGGCGTTGTAGGCAGCAGCCGCAAGACCGAGATTGCCGAACTGGTTGCGCAGCTCGTTCAAGAACTCCGCCGACTTCGGCAGCGCCTGCACCGGGTTGAAGGGATTGAGCAGCCCGCGCTCGCTCGCAGTGCCCGGCATGAACTGCGCGATCCCCTGCGCATGCTCGCCGCTGCGCGTCATGGGTCCCACGGCATCGGCCTGGAATCGGCTTTCCTGCCAGATCACGCGGGCGAAGAATTCCAGCGGCAGATTGGCATCCCGTGCGGCGGCCTCGACGATCAGGCAGATCGATTCCCGCGTATCGCTCTCGCGCGCAGTGGCCGGATTCGCCGGTGGCATCGCAAGCTCCTCGACGCTGGGGACGGCGATATTGGTCTTCGCGGGCGAGCTGTCCCACGCCACCACCCGTGTCGCCGAGACGAGCAGTGCGGCGATGATGAGTGATGCAATTCGCGTCAGCCGTGCCCAAGCAGCGCTGTGGCGCGCTCCGGCGCGGCATGCAACAAGATGATCTGCCATGTTGTGGCATCGTGCCATGGTTCGACGAGTTGCCAATATATGCTGTTTGACCCGCTTCTCCCAATGCGCTGCCCTGCCCCAGGGATCCGCGCGATCCTCGTCCTCCTAGCCCTCGCCCTGTCCGCCGCGCCGGCCATGGCGCAAGTCAACTGGCGGATGACCACGGAATATCCGCAAAACAACATTTCCGGGATCGGGCTCACCAGTTTCGCCGATCGCGTCGCGGCGCGCACAAACGGTTTCGTGACCGTAGCTAGCGCTTTCGACAACGAGCTCAAGATCAACTCGGGCGAAATGCCGCGCGCCGCGCTGGATGGTCGCATCGCCGGCGGCGACGCCTTCGCGGGCGCGCTTTCGGGCCTCGACCCGGTGCTCGGATTGTCCACCCTGCCCTTTCTGGTGCAGTCCGTCGACCTCGCCCGCGCCACCAATCTGCGGGCGCGCCCGCTCTACGAGAAGGCGCTCGCGGCGCGCGGCCTGAAGCTGCTCTATGTCACGATCTGGCCGGCCACGGGCCTCTGGTCGGACCATGCGCTGGAAGGCGCCGACGCCCTGCCGAAACTGAATTTGCGGGCCTACGACGCCAACTCCGGCGAGGTCATGCGCGCAGCCGGCGCGAATGCACAGTTCCTGCCTATGGACGCGGCACTCGCTGGCCTCAGGGAACACCGGCTGAATGCGTTCCTCACCTCCGGCGACGGCGGCGCGGGACGCAAGCTCTGGGACTTCCTGCCCTACTTTACAGCGATCAACTACGCGATGCCGGTCTCGATCGCCTTCGTCCGCAGCGACGCATTTGCCGAACTGTCCGAGCCGATGCAGCGCGAGGTGCTGGCCGCGGCGGCCGAGACCGAGCAAAGCCAATTCGCGCTATTGACCCATCGCACCATCGAAAACTATGCGCGCATGCGCGACAACGGCGTCCGCATCGCCGAGCCGGCGCCGGCATCCCTCGTCGCCGCGCTCCGGAAAGCGGCAACGCCCGCGATCGCCACCTGGGAGACGCAGGCAGGCGCCGATGCCGCGGCGATCGTCGAATGGGCAAGACAGCAATAGAGCGAGCCGTGGCGGCCGCCGGCATGCGACTGCGGTGCTGTCTTGAAACGTCCGCCAGTCCCGCCCTTCACTCGCTTCGGTCCTATGCCGAGGCCGGCTTTTCTGCGCTGATTGCGCGGTCCAGGGCATCGATCAGCGTTTGAAGCTCGACAAACTTGTTCCGTGCTCGCTCGGCATTGTCGCGATCAAAAGGAGCGGCCAGCACCTTCGCATGCGTGTCCCTGTCCTCGATCATTCGATCGCGGGCCTTCTTCAATATGTCCAGTCGCTCGTTCATCTGTGCCTCTCCGCCAATATCTGCTCGACCACGATCAGGGCCTCAGTCGAAACCAGCCGGAAGCTCGCCCTTTCGGAAGAACACCGTAGGCTCATCGTCATAGTCACCCATTTCGGGATCGCCGCTGGACGAGAACGCGACGACGCCGAGTTTGCTCAAGGCCAATCTCTCCGCCGTACGCAGCGCGCCGCTTTCCGACTTGCAGACGATGGGAGAGTCGGCCTTCAGATTTCCACCCTTGCCGGCGTTGAACGCCTGCACCACGTAGGTTGTTTCGCGGACCATGACGGCACCTCTGACCTGTTGACACACGGAGTTGTCGTCAACGACCGCGACAACCGCGCTCAGCCTCGCATCGCTTCGATGAGCGCGGAAATCCTGATCGTTGCAAAGCTTGAGAAGGTGTCCGACACGGCATATGGCAGGATGATCTGATCATTGTGCCTCATCGCACCGCAGGTATAGACGACGTTGGGGACATACCCTTCGCGTTCGGACGGTTCAGGCCGCAGCAGCGGCTCGGCCGAGCGAGCCAGCACCCTGGACGGGTCGCGCTTGTCGAGCAGAGCCGCTCCGATCGAGTATTTCCGGATCGGGCCGACACCGTGCGTCAGCAGCAGCCAACCTTCGTCAAGTTCGATGGGCGCCCCGCAATTGCCGATCTGGACGAACTCCCAGGGAAATTGCGGTTTCAAAAGCACCCGGCCGCCCTCCCATGTGTAGAGGTCGTCCGAATAGACCAGATACAGGTTCTCATTGTCCTGTCGCGCGATCATGGCATAGCGGCCGTCGATCTTGCGTGGGAACAGCGCCATGCCCTTGTTGTGGGCTGCAGCCCCCCGCAAAGGCGTTAGTCGAAACGACATGAAGTCGCTGGTCTCGATCAATTCAGACCGGATCGCCCGTCCGCTATAGGCCGTATAGGTCGCGTAGTAGATCTCCCGATCGCCGTCGTTGAATTTGACGAAGCGCGCATCCTCGATCCCGTTGGATTGGGATTCGGTCACGGGAAAGATGACCCGCTCGCTGAGGTCTTCCTCGGGCCTGAACACCAGTTCCACACGGTCGCCGTCCGATCCGGATACGCGATGGCTGATCCGGGGGACCGAGGCAAGGCGCGCCGTCGGATCGACGGCCAGGCTTCCGTCAGCCGCAATCGTTCCGGTTCGAAACGTCAGTGACGACACATGCCCCTCGCCGATGGCCCGGAGGCTGACGATGAATCGCGAACCTCCCTTCGGTGCCCCCGATTGATCGGGGTGCGGGACGATGCTGGGGTTGAACAAGGCAGAGGCTTCGAACGAATACTCACTGAGAAAATAGGCACCAATCAGCTGGCGCTGCGTCTTCGAGAAGACGCCATGCGTGGCGAAAGCGTCCTCCATTTCATCCGCTCGGGTCTCGAACCGCTCCAGGAGGTTACGATGTCGCCCCTGGAAATTGTCGAGCACATCCGCAAGCTGAACTGCAACGGCATCCGAACTGAGCGCAAGAACCCGGTCGACGATATGATTTGCACGCATCTTGTCGGTCGGGTTCAGGTCGCGGGGTTCGGTTGCCGGCTTGAAGGGCCGCACGATGACTCGCGCTGGATCGGGGCGCAGATTAAGCCCCTGCCGGTTCAGGAAAGAAGCTTGTGACACGGTATCCTCGGCGTGCTGAATGAAAAGATGAAGTTCAGGCGCTCACGGCGCGCAAGGCTGTGGGCCTCGTCAAGCTCGGGTTGACGCGCGCAAGCTGGCGCATCTCGGCAAGCCCGAGGAGATAGCAAACAACGGACTCGCCCCCGCGGTTTTCGTTGGCGCGATCAGCGTGCAAACCATCCCGGCAACTGCCAGTGAGCGGATCGACCAGCGCCACTGAGAGATCGTTGCTGCCTAGGAACCAGGCGAAGGCCCGAGTTGCCATGGCTTTCCATTCGGCATCGCCATCGGCACGCCACGCGGCGAGGCAGGCGGCGATCGTTGCCGTTGCCTCCACGGGCTGCTGATCAAATGCACGGGGATGTTGCCGCCGCTCGCCGAAGCCGGCGGTGCCGACCGGCCGGAAATGCCCTGCCGCGGTCGTCTGCTGCGTCATGAGCCAGCGCAGAGACCTCAATCCGGCATCGAGATATTGGGGCGCATGCGTCGCCATGCCTGCGAGGATCAACGCCTGCGGCAGCCGCGCGTTGTCGTAGGCCAGCCCTTCCTCGAACCACACCCAGTCAGACGTCTCGACCGACGCCAGACAGGTCATCAACCTGCCGGCAAGGGAATGCCGGACGTCCCTGGCGTGGAGATCGTCCGGAGCTACAGCGCAATAAGCGTCCAAGCCCAGCAGCATGAATGCCCATGCACGGGGCGAACGAAAGCTCGCCGCGATCGACAATGCCTGGGCGAACAGAGCAGCGGCCCACAGGCGCCGGGCCGGGCTGGCGTCTCTGCGTGCAGCCTCGCCCAAAGCCCATAGCGTCCGCCCGTGACTGTCTTCTGACCCTCTGTCCTCAAGCCAGGTCCGATTGAACCCCATGAAGTTGCGAAATTGCCCGGTGTCGGGATTCCAGGCGTGCTGCACGAATGCCGCAAACCGGCTCGTCAGGATTTCCGACAGCGGCTGTTCGCCTGGACCATTGAGGGCGCAGGCCAGCAGCAGCGCTCGGGCATTGTCGTCGACGCAATAGCCGTGCGCGCGATCCGGCACCGAATGGACCGCATGCTGGAACAGGCCGACATCATCGCACATCGACAGGAAATGGCCGATCTGCATATCGGGCGATGCGGGGCTACGTGGCTCCGGCACATTGATGTCCGGGCACGCGAAGAGTTTAAGCCGATGGCCTTGCCGTACATTCTCGAAGACGGACACATAGCGCTCGGCCACCCGTTCCCATGTCATCATCCGGCTCGCCGCATAGGCGCGCCGCGACATCGCCTTCCGGCGGGCGTCGTCGGTCAGCAGGCCTGCGATCTCATTGCCGATCGCCGCGGCGTCGCTGAAAGGCACCAGCACGCCGCACCCGTCGGCAAGCAGCTCGCGGGCGTGCCAGTAAGGCGTCGAGACGACCGGCTTCCCCAATCCGAAGCTGTAGGCCAGGGTTCCCGAGGTCATCTGGGCCTCGTTGAGATAGGGCGTGACATAGACGTCGCACATCGAGATGAATTCGAGCAGCGTGGCGAGATCCGCGAACCGGTCGAAGAACACCACGTGGTCGTCAATTCCGAGTTCGCGCACCCGCGCCATCAGGCTCTCGCGATAGGCCTCGCCCTGGTTTCGGACCAGGTTGGGGTGCGTTGCGCCAAGCACGACATACACCGCATTCGCGCAGCGCTTCAGGATCGACGGCATGGCGTCGATCATGATTTCGATGCCCTTGTTCGGTGACAACAGGCCGAATGTCAGGATGACCGATTTTTGCTCAAATCCAAGCTTGGCCTTCGCTGCATCGGGCTCGACGAAGGCGACGTCCGGAATGCCGTGGGCGATGACCTCGATCTTGTCGTCAGCCACCCGGTAGACGTCGCACAGCAGTTCGCGGCCCTTATTGGCCATCACCACGACCTTCGACGACGCCTCGACGATGCGCTCCATGACCGTCCGCTGCGCAGATGTCGGATCGGCGAGCACGGTATGGAACGTCGTCACCACCGGCATGGCAAGGCGGGACAACAGCACGAGGATATGGGCCCCGGCCTCACCACCGAAAATCCCGAACTCGTGCTGCAAACACACGGCATCGAACCGGCCGGCATTGAGGAAATCGGCGGCCCGCATGTAGTCTTCGATATTGCCGTCCTTGATCTGGAACGCGACCGCCGGAGGATAATCATAGGCTTGACCGCGATCGGTCATTGCCACGATGCAGGTCTCCAGATCCTGGCGCGAAATCGATATCGCGTTCTTCAGGTCGGTCGTATAGGTCGCAATTCCGCATCGTCGAGGCAGCGAGTTGCCGATCACGGCGATACGGCGGAGCGGCGTCATGTCGGCACCTCTATGATTTCGCTTGATGTCGGAGCGTGCACGGCGGGCGGACGCGCCGGCGAATTCTGTCGTCCGTCACCTCTGCCACGCGCTGCTTGATTGCAAACCTCAACAGCCGCGACAGATATTCTTCAGCTTCGCCGCGGTTCTGGCCTCTTCCGCAATGAAGGGGTCCTTGTAGGCAGCCCGCGCGGCGTCTTGTTCGGCGGCAGTGGGTTGCTTCGCTTTCGGCGGAAACGCGGCGTCGTAACAGGCGAGCCGGCCGCTCGTGCTTTCGATCGCGCGGCAGTCCGGCTCTCTGGCGACTGCACTTTGCACGAATGTGCCAAGCGCCAATGCGACAATAAGCATTTTCATACGGGTATCGTTCCTCGCGGAGGATCCGGGCGCGCCGTTTGACGCCCCTGCGTTCCTCATGCCTCGAACTGGTCGAACTCGTCAGACAGCAGAACCCGGCCCTGCGGCGTGCATATCCGCACGTCGACATAGCCTTCCTGCAACAGCTCCCTCGCCTTCTTCAGAGCGGCGGCCGTCGTGGTGCGGGCCAGGCTGACGTAGCCGCTTTGATCGCGTCCGCTCACCAGAAATTGGAGCGGCGTCCTATCCATGCAGAAAAGCCGCAGCGGCCACCAGGAGCAACAGAAACAGCGGGACGATCACCGGCGGCACGATCCAGTCGGCCAGATTAAAGCGAGGCATGCGCGCTCCTCCTCGTTCGGCGGGAGCGCTAGTGACCCTCAGTCACCGATGGATGCCATGGGAAGGGCGGTGATCGCAGGACCCTACGCTTATGCCCTGCCAATAGCGAGCTTTAAAACGTCGCGCGACGCGGCGGCGTTGCCTTGAGCAGCGGCCTCGTTTAGGTCAAACAACGGCGGTATCAACACGGGCACGACTGGCATGGCTACAATCTTCTTCGATCTCGACGGCACGCTGACCAACCCGAAGCCCGGGATCACCCGCTCGATCCAATACGCGCTGGAGCGGCTCGACCTTGCCGTGCCGAGCGAGGACGAGCTGACCTGGTGCATCGGGCCGCCCCTGCACGCCAGCCTGAAGAAGCTCACCGGAAGCGACGAGCTCGCCGACCGCGCGCTACTGCTTTATCGCGAGCGATTTGCCGATATCGGCCTGTTCGAGAACGAGGCCTATGCCGGCATCATCGACACGCTAACGACGATCGCCGCAACCAGCCAGCGCATGTTCGTCGCCACCAGCAAGCCCGCGGTCTACGCCATCCGCATCGTCGATCATTTCGGCCTGAAACCGTATTTCGAGCGCGTGTTCGGCTCCGAGCTCGACGGCAAGCGTGTCGACAAGCGCGACCTGCTGCGCTATGCGCTCGACGAAACCAAGGTCGATCCCGGCAGCGCGATCATGATCGGCGACCGCAGCCACGACGTGATCGGCGCCCGCACCAACGGCATGACCGCGATCGGCGTGCTCTATGGTTATGGCAGCGAGGCCGAGCTGCGGGATGCCGGCGCACATCACATCTGCGCCGCGCATCCCGAACTGCTCGGTCACTGCGCAGCCTAGGCGCTGACGGTCTCGACCGCCGCCAGCATGCCGGTCTTCGAATGGCAGTTCAGATACTCGAAGAGCTGCTCGTCCGCGGCGGCCACCGTGACCTCGTGATAGAGCCGTAGCTTTGCCGACGGCCCGAGCGTCGACAGGTATTTCATCGCCGCGCCGAATATCTTGACGTGGGTCGGATGTGACTCCGCCCAGCGCTCCAGTGCGGCGAGGCTCTTCCACCAGCTCTGGCCGTAAGACTTTTCGCTCACGCTGCCGTCGGCGGAGAGCACCTGCATGTAGCGGTTGGCGTAGCAGCCGATGGCTAGCCCGTCGTCGCGCAGGAAATCCATGCCCTCGCGCAGCACCGGCTCGACATCGTCGAGATAGAGCTTGCGCTCCGACGCCTCCGTATCGCTCCAGTCCTGCCCGGAGCGGATCAGGCAGAGATTGTCGTGCGCCTTCACCCGCAGCCGCGCGCCGTCGCGGATCAATTCCGGCGCGCCGCCCGGCGTCATCGGATCGGTCTGCGACAGCGGAATGCGATCGCGCATGCCGCCCCAATAGGCGTGCTCCTGCACCTCGCCGCTCATGCCGTCGGCGATTGCGGCCACGCCCTCGGGCCGGTCGAGCGAGGAGAACAGCGTCTCGTGCCGRGCGACTGTGGGACGCAGCACCTCGATGAAGGTGCCGATGCCCTCGCGCGCCTTCACAGCCCACGCCTCGCGTGCCGGCGCGAACCATGCGTCGAAGCGCGCGATGTCGTCCCAATAGGCAACCGACACGACGGTCTCATAACCGGCGCGGTCGACGTAGCGGGCGCGGTCCCAATGCGAAGGCCCGCCCTCGGCAGCAAACCGCGCCGCGATCTCGGCGAGTGCCGCCGTCGCAGCCGACGGCGCCGCGTCGCGATACTGCACACCGAAATAGGCCATCACGACGCGGCTTACGGCGGGCTTGTAGCGCGCCACGAACGACGGATATGGCGGCTGGTAATCGTCCGGCACGCGCTTGTGGCGCGTGCGCTGGGTCTCGAGATGCAGAGGAATTGCGGATTCCATGATCGTTCCCTCCCCTTGATCCCGGCGATCAGCTCGCCGCCGCCGCGATATCCGTGGGCTSAATGGTGTCGACCGGCAGCGCGAACTGCTCGACGCGCTGGTATCGCTTCTTGTTGAGCAGGAGCCGCGTCACGTCGGGCCGCGAATAATGCCCGGCGGGATCGGCAGCGTTCTTGGCAACACCGATGGCGCCGAGATCGATCTCGGCAATCAGCAGCCCCTCCTGGTCCGGCGCCAGCTTGTCGCCGATCTGGCTGCCGTCGGGGCCGTAGATCGCGGCGAATCCGCCGCCGACATGCAGCAACGCATTCTTGTCCGGACGGTCGCAGAGCTCATCGATCATGGCCTGCGAGACCGTCGCGCACGGCGCGAGCACGAAGCAGGAGCCCTCCACCGCATAGACGCGCGAGGCGGCATTGTTGACCTCGGCGCCGAGCGCCGGCGCAAAGGGATCGTAGAGCGAGAAGCTCGGCCAGGCCGCGACATGCACCTGCTCGTTCTGGGCGTACATCGCATATTTCGACAATGGCTGGAGATGCTCCCAGCAGCACAATGCGCCGATGCGGCCGATGTCCGATCTTGCGTGGACGGCGAGATCGCTGCCGTCACCCTCGCCATAGACCGTGCGCTCGGCATGGGTCGGCCGCAGCTTGCGGCGCTTTGCGATGGTCTCGCCGTCAGGCCCGATCAGCCATTGCGCGAGATAGAGACTGCCGCCGTCGCGCTCGGACAGGCCGAGCACGGCGGTGAGCTTTGCCTTGCGTACGGCGTCGCGCAGCCGCTCGGCCTGCGGACTGTCATAGGACAGCGAGTTGTCGAAGTAGCGCTGCACGAAGCCGCGGCCGATCGCCCAGGCCGGCGAGTCCATCCAGATATGCCAGGGGTAGCCGGGGATGAAGGCCTCGGGAAAGGCGATCAGCTTGGCGCCCTTCTCGGCCGCGTCCCTGATCAGCGCGATCGACTTGTCGATCGACGCGTCGAGATCCAGCCAGGCCGGCGCCGCCTGCACCACCGCGACCTTGTATTTCGGATGTTCGATGCCCATTCCCGCCTCCATTGCCGGTTGATCGGAAGCCACGTCCGATGCAGTCTATTTGGCCAAGCCACCCGGCCGGGCGCTCGACCGCAGTGGAACAAAAACTCGACTGGCCGGGATCGCCGACGGGTACGGGACTTGCCTTCGGTCAGGCTGGATCTGCGCCAACATGCGGTTTTGCTGGATGTGACAGGGAGGCTTGCCGATGCCAATCCAGTTCACGACAGACGGCAGCCCCGGCTACCGGCGGCTGGCGCTGTGGCAGGACATCGTCTGCGACGTTTTCGTCGGGCTCGACTGCAAGTCCGACCTCGGCAGCGCCTTTCGCGGTTCGGTCACGCAGGCCCCGCTCGGCAAGGCCGTGTGCTCCGAGGTCTGCTCCGACCGCCAGCACGTGTTCCGGACGCCATCCCGCATCGCGCGTTCGGATCAGGATTTTGTCCTGGTCGCACTCGGCAATCGTGGCGACGGAGGCGTGGTGCAGGACGGCCGCGAGACCGTGATCCATCCCGGCGAGTTCGCGCTCTACGACACGACGCGTCCCTATGAGCTGAAGTTCAACCACGCCTTCACGCAGACCATCTTCAAGGTGCCGCGCGAGATGTTGCAGCGCCGGCTCGGCGCCACCGAGACGCTCACCGCGATGTCGTTCGGCGCCGATGTGCCGCTCGAACGGCTCGCCTATGATTTCATCTTCAGGCTCTGCCAGAGCGCGGACCGACTTGCCCCGGACAACGCTGCGGCGTTGTCGGAGCAGGCCGTCGATCTGCTCGCGATGGCGCTGAGCGAACGGCTCGGCAAGACATCGCTGCCGTCCTCCACCCATCGCTCCGCCCTGCTCTATCGCTTGAAGGCCCACATCCGCGCTCATTTGGCGGATCCCGACCTCTCGCTGTCGGAGGCCGCGGCTGCACTCGGCATCTCGCCGCGCTATGTGAACGATCTCCTCGCCGACGAGGATACCTCGTTCCAGCGCCATGTGCTCGCCGAGCGTCTCGCCCAATGCCGGCGTGACCTCGCCTCGCCCGTGCTGGCCCATCGCCACGTCAGCGAGATCGCCTTCGCCTGGGGCTTCAACGACCTCTCGCATTTCGGCCGCGTTTTCCGCGAGCATTTCGGAATGTCGCCGCGCGACTTCAGGCAGAGCCAGTTGCGGCACTGACATCCAGCCAGCTATCACCTTGAGCCTTCGCTGCAGGCGAAGGCAAGGCTCGTCAATTCCAGATTGCCTTGTCCGGCTGCGCGCATCAGGCTGGCGTGCATGAGGACTCACGCCACCATAAGCGGATCGGAGCTGTTGCTGGGCGTGATCGCGATCAGGCTCGCGGTGCTGGTCCTGGTGGGCTGGGGCCTGACGCTGCTGCCGCGGCAGGCGCGTGACGGCGAAGCCGCCTGCTTCCCCTCGCCCGCAACCAGGGTCGAGGCTCAGTCATCGGTGAAGACGCCAAGCGCGCGCGTTGCCGATGCAGCATTCGATGACATGCGCCTGCACGACTAGGCCATTCCCGAGCAAGGCCGGTATGTGAGCGCGTGATAGGACGCGGCCCGCGCTTGCATTACCATCGCCCAAAGGCCGCACCGGTCAACCAGCGGCCAGCCGAGGAGCATATCGATGGAATACCGACGCTTGGGCCGATCCGGCCTCATGGTGCCCGCTTTGAGCCTGGGAACGGGCACCTTCGGCGGCGTCGGCCGCCTTGCTGCATGGGGCACGACGGACGCGGCCGAGGCGCGGCGCCTTCTGGATATCTGCCTCGATGCCGGGGTGTCGATGTTCGACACCGCCAACGTCTACTCGCTCGGCGAATCCGAGCGCGTCCTCGGCGAGGCCATCAAGGGCCGCCGCGACAAGGTTCTGATCTCGACCAAGGCCACCTTCCGCTTCGGCGATGGGCCCAACGACATCGGCTCGTCGCGGCAGCATCTGCTCGCGGCCATCGACGGTTCTCTGAGCCGGCTCGGCACCGATTACATCGACCTGTTCCAGCTTCACGGCTTCGACGCGTTCACCCCGCCTGAAGAGGTGCTTGCGACTCTCGACGTGCTCGTGCGCGCCGGCAAGATCCGCTACGTCGGCGTCTCCAACTTTTCGGGCTGGCACCTGATGAAGTCGCTCTCGGTTGCCGACAAGCATGGCTTCCCACGCTACGTCGCCAACCAGACCTACTATTCCTTGATCGGGCGCGACTACGAATGGGAGCTGATGCCGCTCGGTCTCGACCAAGGGCTGGGCGCCGTGGTCTGGTCACCGCTCGGATGGGGACGCCTCACCGGAAAAATCCGCCGCGGCCAGCCGAAGCCCGAGGTCAGTCGCCTGCCCAAGACCGCCGATTTCGGCCCGCCCGTGCCCGATGAGCACGTCTATCGCGTGGTCGAGGCGATCGACGAGGTCGCCAAGGAGACCGGCAAGAGCGTCTCGCAGATCGCGCTGAACTGGCTGCTCCAGCGTCCGACGGTCTCGACGCTGATCATCGGCGCGCGCAACGAGACGCAGCTGCGCGAAAATCTCGGCGCGGTCGGCTGGACATTGACCAAGGACCAGATCGCAAAGCTCGATGCGGCGAGCAAGGTGACGCTGCCCTATCCCTACTGGCACCAGCGCACCACCTTCACCGACCGCAATCCGCCGGCGGTGTAGCGACGGCCAACTGCCCGACCGCTCGGCTCCCCGAGCCCTCGCGAAAGCGGTCCCGACCCGTTTTCCTGTGCCGGAAGGCCTGCTTCCGGCACAGGAACCGTCCGGGTCCTGCCGGGTTGCGATCCATCCTGCAATTTCCTAATCCGGGGATGAATCACGGCTCCAATCAAGCGCGCCTCCATCATGTCGTCTGCCCCGATCGAGCATGCCGACGGCCTGCCGCAGCCGCAGCGCAACCAGGCGGTGCTGACGATTGCGCTCGGCATCATCATGGCGGTCGTCGACAGCGCCAYCGCCAACGTGGCGCTGCCGACGATCGCAGCCGACCTCGATGCGAGCCCGGCCTTCTCGATCTGGATCGTCAATGGCTACCAGCTCGCGATCACGATCTCGCTCTTGCCGCTGGCGTCGCTCGGCGAGATCGTCGGCTATCGCCGCGTCTATCTGGCCGGGCTCGTACTGTTCACGCTCGCATCCGCCTTCTGCGCGCTGGCGCATACGCTGCCGCTGCTGACGATCGCGCGCATCATCCAGGGTTTTGGCGCCGCCGGCATCATGAGCGTCAACGCGGCTCTGGTGCGCTTCACCTATCCGCGCAGCCAGCTCGGCCGCGGCATCGGGATCAACGCGCTCGTCGTCGCCTTCTCGGCCGCGGTCGGCCCGACGCTCGCCGCGGGCATCCTGGCAGTCGGAACCTGGCCCTGGCTGTTCGCCATCAACGTCCCGCTCGGTGCGCTGACGCTGGTGCTCGGCCTGCGCAGCCTGCCGCACACAAAACCCGCCAGCCGTTCCTTCGACTGGCAGAGCGCAGGGCTGTCCGCGATCACCTTCGGCGTCGGCATCGCGGCCGTCGACAGCGTCGGTCATGGCGAGGCCGCCATCACCTGTCTCGTCCAATTCGCCATCGCCATCGTCGCAGGCGCGCTGCTGATCTACCGCGAAACCCACATGACCTCGCCGCTGCTGCCGGTAGACCTGTTGCGCATCCCGGTGTTCGCGCTGTCGATCGCGACCTCGATCGCCTCGTTCTGCGGACAGATGCTGGCCTTCGTCGCGATCCCCTTCTACCTCCAGAGCCGCTTCGGCTATTCCGCCGTGCATATGGGCCTGCTGATCACGCCATGGCCGATCGCGGTGGCGTTCGCGGCCCCGCTCGCCGGGCGCCTGGTCGAGCATTATCCGGCCGGCCTGCTGGGCGGCATCGGGCTCACGCTGTTTGCCTGCGGCCTCGGCGCACTCGCCTTCCTGCCTGCAAGCCCGACGCCGCTCGACGTGATCTGGCGGATGGCGCTGGCGGGGGCCGGCTTCGGCCTGTTCCAGACCCCCAACAACCGCACCATGATCGCGGCCGCCCCCCGCGAGCGCGCCGGCGGCGCCAGCGGCATGCTGGGCACGGCGCGCCTGCTCGGYCAGACCACCGGCGCGGCGCTGGTGGCGCTGCTGCTCGGCCGCTATCCGACCGAGGGAACCAGGATCGCGCTCCTTGTCGGCGTCGGATTTGCGCTGTGCGGTGCCGTGCTGAGCATGCTGCGGCTGTCGCCCGCGGGCGCGCGCGGCGCCGAGCACGTCCGGGTACAGGACGACCAGCGCCTGCGCGGCGAATAGCTCACGTCCAGGTTCTGCTGTTCTCGCGCGCAACTTGTGCGTGGCTTAACTATCTGGACCAATGACGTATTGCCCTCCCGCTCCGGTTGCGCTTCATTGACGCGGGGAATAAGGGGCATTTCATGCGTTCATTTGGAATTGTGGCGCTCAGCGTCATGCTGGGCGGCTGCGCGTCTGTCACGCGTGGCACGACCGAAAACATCAGCATCTCATCGACACCGTCGGGCGTGGAAGCCGTCGTCAGCGGAATGGAAGTTCCGACCACCTGCACGACGCCGTGCTCCGTGGTCGTCAAGCGGAACGCCGACATTTCGATCACCTTCCAGAAGGAAGGCTATGAACCGCAGATCGTGCCGCTCAGCCGGGACATACCGACCTCCGGGGCCGCAGGCTTCGCGGGAAATCTCTTGCTCGGAGGTGTCGTCGGCATGGGCGTCGATGCTGCCACCGGGGCGGCAACCGATCACAAGCCGAATCCTGTCATCGTGACCATGCAGCCGTCAGCCCCTGCCCGCGCACGGCCACCCGCGCCGAAGAAGCCGCGGCCGCCGGCAGCGCCTGCGCCCGACACCGGCACCTAAAGCGTGATGGCATTAAGTTCGATAGCCTGAATTTTTCAGGTAATTGGCGCATTCCTCGGGGGTGAAGGCATCGAGTGCGTGGCCGATTGCGGCGCAGACCGCGTCGACGGTTCGCGCGGCAGCTTTGCGGAGCAGATGCTTGAG
>NZ_JBFRFR010000092.1:0-28812 GCF_052114925.1 Bradyrhizobium sp. 2TAF36
ATCCCATGGTGAATGATCCCATGGTGAATGCGGGCGCGATTGCAACGACAAGCCTCGTACCGGGAACGACGGCTGATGCGAAATGGAAGTTCATCTACGACGGATTGTCACAGTTCGCCGGACGTCCGCTTGCGCTTAACGACGAGGTTTATGCCTCGGCGACGGAGACCAACTTCCGAAACCAGAGCATCGCCCGCCTGCTCCAGAGTTTCGAACGGATTTACTGTGATCCGGCAGAGGCGACAGATCTCTACACCAGACAATGCGCGCTGAATGTGAGTGCCAAGGATCTGGCGGTGATGGGTGCGACTTTGGCGGACGGTGGCGTGAACCCCATCACGAAAGTGCGCGTGGTCGATCCGTCGGTCTGCCACTACGCACTGGCCGTCATGACGACTGCCGGAATGTACGAGACATCAGGCGATTGGCTTTACGATGTCGGGCTACCGGGCAAGAGCGGCATCGGCGGCGGGATCGTCACAGTCTCCCCCGGAAAGGGCGGTCTGGGGACCTTTGCGCCGCCGCTTGACAGCGCCGGAAACAGCGTCAAGGGACAGCTTGTAGCGAAGTATCTGTCGCAGCGGCTGGGCATGGATTTATTCATGTCCAACCCGGAAGCGTAGGTTTGCAATTGTCGGAGATTCAGCCCGCACTGACTGTGGCTGAACTCCAGAAAAAATGACAGGGGACACGCCATGACGATGGCATCTGCGACGACGGTTCACTCCGTTGAAGAAGAGAATGCATCCTGGGTGCCGATGATCACCATCGCCCTTGGCCAGATGATCATGTCTTTCAACGTCGCCTCCTTGCCGGTTGCGCTGGGAGGGATGGTCAACAGTTTTGGCGTTCCGCCCACGACTGTCGCCACCGGTATCGTGGCTTATTCGATGCTTGTTGCCGGCTTCGTCATGCTCGGTGCGAAGCTGACACAGCGCTACGGGGCGACGCACGTATTCCGCGTTGCCGTGACCGTGTTCGGCGCCGCGCAGGTGTTGATGACTTTCAGTCCAAACGCGGATCTCATGATTACTGCGCAGTCCTTGTCCGGCGCGGCTGGTGCGGTGATCGTACCGTCGTTGGTCGCGCTTATCGCGGAAAACTACAAGGGGCGGCAGCAGGCAACAGCCGTTGGTGCATTGGGTTCCGCGCGCGCCGCTGCGGGCGTTCTGGCGTTTGTCATCGGCGGTACTCTAGGCACATTCATCGGATGGCGTCCTGCGTTCGGGATTCTGATCGCCGTGTCGGCTGTGGTTTTCCTTTTGAGCTTTCGTCTCAAGCCCGATGAGGCGCGTCCGGAGGTCCGGATCGATTTCGTAGGCGTCATTCTCGCTGCCGCAGCCATCATTCTGATCAGCTTCGGTTTCAACAACCTCAATCGGTGGGGGCTGGGATTGGCGGGGCCCAATGCGCCATTCGACCTCTTTGGCGTATCTCCCGCCCCGATCATGATCGTGATGGGTATCGTGCTCGGTCAGGGTTTTCTGAGTTGGACCCACAGACAGCAGGCTGCGGGGAAGACGCCGCTTCTAGCGCTCGAGGTGATCGACTCCCCGCAGGAGCGGGCGGCGGTGTATGCGATGTTTGCTGTCGTAGCGCTGGAAGCGATGCTCAATTTCTCGGTTCCATTATACATCCAGATCGTGCAGGGGCGCACGCCGCTGGCGACAACAATCGCCATGATGCCCTTCAACCTCACCGTCTTCTTCGCTGCGATGCTGATCGTGCGGTTCTATGGTCGGTTCACGCCGAGGCAGATCGGACGCTATGGCTTCATACTCTGCACTGTGGCGCTCCTTTGGCTCGCCTTTGTCGTGAGGAATGATTGGAGCGCCGTCCCGGTTCTCCTTGGGCTCGTGGTTTTCGGCATTGGACAGGGATCGCTGGTCACACTGCTGTTCAACGTGCTGGTCACGGCTTCGCCGAAAGAGCTCGCGGGCGACGTCGGCTCGCTGCGCGGCACGACCAACAATCTCGCCGCGGCCGTCGGCACAGCGGTGGCCGGGGCACTCCTCGTCGGCCTATTAAGCGCGGCTGTTTTGCGGACCATCGCCGAAAATCCAAAATTGCCGCCTGAGATACAGGCGCAGCTGGACCTGGATAACATCACCTTCATCAGCAATGACCGGCTGCAGAGCGTGATGGAGCAAACCACGGCCTCTCCGGCTCAAGTGGCGGAAGCGGTGCGCGTCAACACTGTCGTGCGATTGCGCGCTTTGAAAATTGGCCTCATCATCATGGCTGGCGTTGCCTTGCTTGCGATTTTCCCGGCAGGGAAGCTGCCCAACTTCCTGCCAGGCGAAATTCCCGACCCGGCGCCGCGTAAGTACGGAAGGAACGAATAGCAATCGTAACCTCCTGGCAAGAAACAGCGTTTGCTACGACGGACAATGTGGCGATCGCGCCCGCGTACTGACCAACGGCTCAGAAGACCCTCCGGAGGGCTCCATGACCAAGCTCGATGATGTCCTGTCCAACGTCGACGCAAATCTCGATGCGGCTCTCGAGCGTCTGTTCGCGATCCTGCGCATCAAGTCGATTTCGACCGATCCGGCTTACAAGGCCGAATGTACGGCCAATGCCGAATGGCACGTGGCCGACCTCAAGAGCATTGGCTTCGACGCCTCGGTGCGCCCGACACCGGGGCACCCGATGGTCGTGGCGCATGACCGCAGCGTGCCCGGTCCCTCGGCACTGTTCTACGGCCATTACGATGTGCAGCCGGTCGATCCGCTCGAGCTCTGGGAGCGCGATCCCTTTGACCCGTCTATCCAGACGATGCCCGATGGCGCGAAGATCATCACGGGCCGCGGCGCCGCGGACGACAAAGGCCAACTCATGGCCTTTGTCGAGGCCTGCCGCGCCTGGAAGGCGGTCACCGGCAAACTGCCGATTCCGGTTTCGATCCTGCTGGAGGGCGAAGAGGAATCCGGTGGCGTGAACCTGCCGGGCTTTCTCGATGCCCATGCCGCGGAGCTGCGCGCAGATATCGGCCTGATCTGCGACACCAACATGTGGGACCACGAGACGCCGGCGATCCAGACTATGCTGCGCGGACTCTGCGGTGAAGAGGTCATCATACACGCCGCCGACCGCGACCTGCACTCGGGCTTCTATGGTTCGGCCGCGGCCAATCCGAACCGCATCCTCGCCCGCATCCTCTCTGACCTGCACGACGACAACGGACGCGTCACGCTGCGCGGCTTCTATGACGGCGTACCGGAACTTCCCAAGGCGCTGCGCGAGCAATGGGACAGCCTGAACTTCAGCGCAAAGTCCTTCCTCGGCGGCATCGGGCTTTCGATTCCCGCCGGCGAGAAGGGCCGCGACGCGCTGGAGATGGTCTGGTCGCGCCCGACCTGCGAAATCAACGGCATGGGCGGCGGCTACCAGGGGGCCGGATTCAAGACCGTGATTCCCGCCATGGCATCGGCAAAGGTGTCTTTCCGCCTGGTTTTCGATCAGGACCCCCATGCCATCCGCAAAGCCTTCCGGGAGCATGTGCATGCACGCGTCCCGGCCGATTGCCGTGTGGAATTCCTGGAGCATGGCGCGGGTCAGGCGATCCGCTTCCCAATCGAGGCCCCGGCCTTCGGCAAGGCGCGCGACGCACTGACGGCCGAATGGGGCAAGCCCGCAGTCTTCATCGGCGGTGGCGGCTCCATTCCCGTGACCCATCAGCTCAAACAATCGCTGGGCATGGACGTGGTGCTTGCGGGCTTCGGCCTCGAGGATGACCGCATCCACAGCCCGAACGAGAAGTACAATCTCAAGAGCTTCCATAAGGGCATCCGCTCCTGGGCACGTATTCTGGAAGCGCTGTCGCGGTAGAGCGGCACGGGCACGCAGCGCTGGCTCTAGGCCAGACCGCCCTCGCGAGGTGCGATGACGCCGCATATACTCATTACCTTCGCCATCATCGCCACGATGGTGCTGCTGTTCGTCTCGAACCGGGTGCCGGTCGCGGTCGTGGCGCTAAGTGCGACACTCGTGCTTTACGCGACCGGCATTCTGGAGCTCTCCGAGGCGCTGGCAGGCTTCGGCGACACCACGATACTCTTCATTGCTTCGCTCTTCGTGGTGAGTGCCAGCCTGGATTCGTCCGGCGTCACCACGTGGGCAGGCCAGGTGCTGATCCGTTACGCCGGCGAAAGCCGGACACGCCTGTTGGTGCTGTCGATGTTGCTCGTGGCCTTTCTCACGGCGCTGATCGGCTCGGGTGGCGCAGTGGCTGCCCTGCTGCCCGTGCTGGTGATCGTCTCCGTCCGGCTCAAGCGTCCGCCTGCGCAACTCATGATGCCTCTCGCCTTCGCCTCCTATTCGGGTTCGATGCTGGTACTGACCGGAAGCCTTGTGAACGTGCTGCTTTCCGACGCGGCAAGCGATGTCGGCCTCGCGCCCTTCGGCTTTTTCGAGATGACGGTGATCGGCGTACCACTCCTGGCCGGTACCGTGGCCATTGTAGTTCTTTTCGGCGAGAGGCTGCTGCCGGTGCGCCCCAGCCGGGAGATGCCCGAGGATCTGAGCCATCATTCGCGCATGCTGACCGAGCAATATAAGCTGTTTGACCGGGTGTACCAGCTTGAGATCACTGCCGCCTCGCCCTATCTCGGCACGTTGCAGGCAGTGCTGGAATCGCGGCTCGAGCGCGAGAACCACCCGGAGCTCAGCTTCATCGCTATTCAGCCGCGCCGCCAGAACAGCATCTCGTGGCAGCATTCCCTCGTCGAGGGCGATCGACTCATCATGCGCGGTGAACAGGCGGCAATGGACGCCTTCGCCGAGCAGCATGGCCTGACGCCCTGCCAGGAGACGATCGGCAAAATGCGGGAGGCACTGTTCAACGATAGCCATGGCTTTTCCGAGGTGGTGCTGCCGCCCCGCTCTCGTCTGATCGGTGAGACCGTCTTCCCCGGCATGGTCACCGAAAGTGGCGATCTGATTATCCTGGGCGTTCAACGCGGCGGCGAGAATCTCGGACCGGGCGAAACCGTTCTTGCGGCGGGTGACACGCTGTTGCTGCAAGGCCGTTGGGAAGCGCTTGAGGAGTACGGGCGAGATCCCAACGTGCTCGTCGTTGCTGCCCCTGACATGATCCGCAGCCAGGCCAGGCCCCTGGGCACCGGCTCCATACGCGCCATTGTCATTCTCGCTGTCATGGTTACGCTGCTAGCGACGGGCGTCGTGCCAAGAGTCGTCGCTGGATTGGCGGCGGCCTGCGCGGTGATCCTGTTGCGCGTACTCAAGATCGAACGAGCCTATCGGGCGATCAACTGGAACGTGCTGATCATGGTCGCTTCGCTGATCCCGCTCTCGACCGCCATGTACAAGACGGGTGCAGCCTATCTCATCGCAGATACACTCGTTGCCATTGTCGGCAATGCGAGCCCGTACGCGCTGCTGGCGGGGCTGTTTTTGCTCACGGCGCTAATCGGCCAGTTGATCAGCAGCACGGCGACGACACTCATCGTCATTCCGATAGCGATTGCCTCCGCGGAAGCCGTCGGTGTCTCGCCGCGCACCGGGCTGGTGACTGTGGCGGTGGCTGCGGCCGCTTCCTTCCTTACGCCAATCGCCGCCTCAGCGAGCCTCATGGTGCAGGGCCCCGGCGGCTATCGATTTGGCGATTTCTGGAGGATGGGTCTACCGTTGCTGCTCTGGTTCTTCCTGGTAGGCACGTTTCTCGTGCCCATCTTCTGGCCATTCGCAGGATGAGCAGTTTGCGCAGGATGATTGGTTTGCGTCTTAACCGACCGGGTATTTCCGTATGAACACCAATCTTGCTTTGGTTCTTCTGCTGCTTGCGGCCGCGATCGTGATGTTTATGGCCAATCGCCCGCGCATGGATGCGGTCGCGCTGCTGATGATCGTGATCATGCCATTTACTGGAGTGATTACCATCAACGAGGCGCTGGCGGGGTTCAGTGATCCCAGCATCGTGCTGATCGCGGGCCTCTTCGTGATCGGAGAAGGGCTGGTGCGCACCGGCGTGGCGCGTCGCCTCGGCGACTGGCTGAATGCGACTGCCGGCAGTAGCGAGACGCGCATGCTGGTGCTGCTGATGCTCGCGGTCAGCGGGCTCGGTGCATTCATGAGTTCGACGGCCGTGGTGGCCATCTTCATCCCGGTAGTGCTGCGCATCTGTCAGAACACGGGTGCCGCGCCGAGCCAGCTGATGATGCCCTTGAGCTTTGCGGCCCTGATCAGCGGCATGCTCACCCTCGTTGCGACGGCGCCGAATCTCGTGGTCAACGCCGAGCTGATCCGCCAGGGTGCGGCAGGCTTCGGCTTTTTCAGCTTCACGCCCTTTGGGCTCACATTCCTGGCGCTCGGCATTGCCTATATGCTGTTCGCGCGGCGGTTTCTGCCCGTCTCCGCCAAGCGTGTGGACGGCGAGCGCCGTCAGCCGAACTTGCTTGATTGGRTAACGCAGTATGGCCTCACCGATCGCGCCTTGCGCGTACGCGTGCTGACTGACTCGCCGCTGGTCGGCAAGCGCCTGGAAGAACTCCCGCTCCGGAACAGTGGCGTAAATCTGCTCGCCATCGAGCTTCCCGGCCGCTTCGGGTCCGAGGCGATCCGCCCGAACGCAAGGACCGAGCTCGCCGCGGGGCAGATCTTGCTGCTCGACGTCATCGCGTCCCCTGCCGAAACCAACCGGATGCTGAATGACTATATGGTCGAAAAGCTCCCTTTGGGCGATTGCGGCTACTTCACCGATCGTTCGCAGGAGATCGGCATGGTCGAAGTCATCGTCCCGGCGGAGTCCAAGCTGATTGGCCAGAGCATTTTGCAGGCGCGGGTGCGCAGCGAAATGGGTTTGACGGTGCTGGGGTTGCGGCACGGTCGCGAGGTCGTGAGCCAGGGGCTGCTCGATGAGACCTTGAAGGTCGGTGACACCCTTCTGCTGACCGGCTTCTGGTCTGACATCCGCAAGCTGCAATCCGAATTCTCGGATCTTGTCGTCCTGAACCTACCGACCGAGCACAAAGAGGTTCTGCCGGCCGCGAACCTCGCACCTCAGGCTCTGGCGGTGCTGGCTTTGACGGTCGGTATGATGGTCAGCGGTGTGGTGCCGAACGTGCACGCGGTTCTGATCGGCTGCTTGCTGATGGGGTTGCTGGGCTGCGTGGATTTCAACAGTGCCTATGCCTCGATCAATTGGAAGAGCCTGGTTCTTATTGTCGGCATGCTGCCCTTTTCGCTGGCGCTGCAACGAACCGGTGGCGTCGATCTCGCCGCCGACGCGGTGACGCATCTTGCGGGCGAGGCATCACCGCGAGTCCTGTTGGCGCTGCTCTTCGTGATCACGGCTGCCCTTGGCCTGTTCATCTCGAATACGGCAACCGCGGTGCTCATGGCGCCAGTAGCGCTCGCCGTCGCGAAGGACATCGGCGCCTCGCCGTATCCCTTCGCGATGACTATCGCCATCGCAGCCTCGGCCGCCTTCATGACGCCTGTGTCTTCGCCGGTGAACACCTTGGTGGTCGGACCGGGCAATTACGGTTTCGGCGATTTCTTGAAGATTGGTGTCCCTTTTACCGTCGTCGTGATGGTAACGACCCTGGCGCTGGTGCCTTGGCTGCTCCGATTTTAGCGGCCGTCAGGCCGGGCGCGATCCCGCGGACGGTTGCTCTTTCTCGTCCCGCGCAAACCAGGCTACATACAGCGTCGGCAGGAAGACCAGCGTCAGAACGGTGGCGACCAGGAGTCCGCCCATGATCGCGAATGCCATCGGTCCCCAGAATACTGTTGGCGCGATTGGAATCATCCCGAGAACCGTCGATACGGCCGTCAACATGATCGGCCGAAAACGGGAACTGCTGGCATCCACCGCAGCGTCCCAGGCCGTCTTGCCCAAAGCGCGTTCGGCGTCGATCTGACCGATCAGAATGACCGCGTTCTTGCTGATCATGCCCAGCAGCGCGAGCACGCCGAGAATGGCGACAAAACCCAGGGGCCTGCCGGACAGCATCAACGCTGCAACCACGCCGATAAGGCCGAGCGGCGCCACGCTGAGCACCATGAACAGTCTCGGAAAGCTCTGGAGCTGCACCATGAGGACGGTAAACATGACGAACAGCATCACCGGCACCACTGCCAGCACAGACGCCTGCGACTTCTGACTTTCCTCCACGGTGCCACCCACGACGACGCTGTACCCCGAAGGAAGGCTCTTTCTGAAGTTCTCGATCGCCATCGAGAGCGACGTAACCACGCTCTCCGGCAGCTTGTCGCCGGCAATGGCAGCCTGAACCGTCAGGGTCGGAATGCGGTCGCGCCGCCAGACGAGCGGAAACTCCTGGTCATATTCGAAGGAGGCGAACTGGCTGAGAGGAACAGTCTGCCCACCCGGCAGCGCCACCTGCAAGTTGCGCAGACCGTCCAGCGAGCCCCTCTGCTCGTTGGTCGCGCGCGCCACCACATTGACCAGATAGATATCGTCGCGAACCTGGGTAATGGGTGTGCCGGATATGACCGTATTCAGGACTGTCGCGATCGCTTGCGAACTGAGGCCGAGAAGGCGAGCCTCGTTCTGGTCCACGCGAATACGCACTTGGCGATTGGGTTCCATCCAATCGAAATTCACCTGCTTGGTGTCCGGACTGGAGGCTACGATCTGTCCGACTTTGAGCGCGATTTCGCGCACCCGTTCCACGTCGGGCCCACTGACCCGATACTGCACCGGCCATCCAACCGGCGGTCCGAGCTCAAGCGGAGAAACGAACGCAATCGCGTTAGGAAACTCCTGCGCGAGCAGCTTTTCGAGCTTGGAATGCAGGCGCTCGCGTGCAGCGACATCCTTGGCGATCACCACGGCCTGCGTGAAGAAATCGTTCGGGAGCTGAACATTAAGGGGCAAATAGAAGCGGATGGCGCCGCGCCCGACATAGGTGCTCCACCGCGCCACATCGGCATCGGTCGAAAGGGCAGCATCCAGGCGCTTTGCCGCAGCCTCGCTCGCGTGGATTGACGAGTTCTGCGGCAAGCTCAGGTCCACGAGCAATTCGGGACGGTCCGACGATGGAAAGAATTGTCGCGGGATGAGCGGCAGCGCAAGCACCGAACAGACGAAGAGCGCCAAGGAGATCGCGATCGTCAGCCATTTCGCGCGCATCGCGAAAGTCAGGAAACTCCGATACATGCGGAAGATCCTGCCCGGATCCGCCGTACTTGTCTGCTTCGGTGGAACAAGGATCGCTGCTCCGAGCAGTGGCGTGAAAATGACCGCAACGAACCAGGAAACCAGCAGTGCGATCGTGACCACGGCGAAGAGCGAGAACGTGTATTCACCGGCGGAACTCGCGGCAAAGCCGACCGGTATAAAGCCCGCTATCGTCACCAGCGTGCCCGCGAGCATCGCCATTGCATGGGTCCGGTATGCGAAAGTTGCCGCCTCGATCTTACTGGCGCCCTCTGCGAGCCGACTGAGCGTCGCATCGGTCGTGGTCATCGCATCGTCGACCAGCAATGCGAGCGCAATGATGAGCGCGCCAAGCGATATTCGCTGCATATCGATGCTGAGAAGTCCCATGATCGGAAACACGATCGCCAGCGTGAACGGTATGGCCAGCGCGATGATCAGGCCGGGTCGTACACCCAGGCTGATGAAACTCACCACCATGATGATGCCGATCGCCTGCATCAGCGAGACCGTAAACTCGCGGATCGCCTGGTCGACGACAACGGGCTGGTCCGCGACCAGGCTGGGCTCGATTCCAATGGGGAGATCCGCGGTGATTTGCGCCATTGCCTTTCTGATATTGGCGCCGAGCGCGAGAATGTCGCCGCCATCCCGCATGGCGATTGCGAGGCCTATTGCCGGCTTGCCATTGATCCGAAACATCGGCTGGGGCGGATCCGTGTAGCCGCGTCGCACCTGCGCAATATCGCTCAGGCGAAGCATGCGGCCGCCGGCGGAAAAATTGATGTTGGCGATGTCCTGCTCCGATTGGAAGCTGCCTGATACCCGAATCGAGATGCTTTCCAAGCCTGTCTGAATCGTTCCCGCCGGACGCACGATGTTTTGCGACTGGAGCGCCGCAATAAGAGCGGACCGATCAATTCCGAGGGCCGCGAGCTCCTTCGTGGAGAACTCGACGAAGATCACTTCATCCTGTTCGCCCAGAAGCTCAATCTTTGACACGTCAGGTACGAGAAGCAGCTCTGAGCGGATGTCCTCGACCCGATCGCGCAACTCGCGCTGAGTGAAACCGTCACTGGTAAAGCCATAGATGATGCCGAACGTATCACCGAATTCGTCATTAAACCCCGGCCCGATCACGCCTGCGGGTAGTGTATGGCGCATGTCTCCGATCGTCTTTCGTACGTGGTACCAGGTGTCGGCCACCTGTTTCGCATTCGCGCTCCCCTTCAGATTTACAAAGACGGTCGCGACACCGGCCCTTGTGAAGCTCCGCAGGAAGTCCAGATGCGGCGTTTCCTGCAAGTGACGTTCGAGGCGCTCAGTCACCTGCTTCATCGTCTCTTCCACAGTTGCGCCGGGCCACGCGGCCTGGACGACCATGGTCTTGATGATGAAGGCGGGATCTTCGTTGCGCCCCAACCGGAAATAGGACAGCGCTCCCCCGACCACCGCAATCATCATCATATAGACGACCAGCGAACGGTGTTTCAGAGCCCAGTCGGAAAGATTAATTCCGCTCATGGCTCGGATCCAAGAATCCGGACCTTCTGACCCGGATGCAACGCCTGAACGCCGGCGGTGACAACTATTTCGCCGATGTCGAGCCCCTGGGAAATGATGGCCTGCGCTTCATCGAATCGCAGCACGTCCACATTGCGCACCGCGACCGTGGCGGTGGCCGGGTCGACGACCCATACGGCGGGCTGCTCGTTCATCCTGGTCAGCGCGGAAGATGGAATATCGATCATCGGCCCTGCAGTGGTACTCACTCGCCCTATCACTGACGCACCCAACCGCATCGCGGCTGGCGGATCCGTCAGGCCGACCTTGACCTCGAAGGTTCGGGTCACAGCACTGGCCTGTGCAGCGACTTCGCGAATGCGCCCTTGCGCCGTTATCGACGGATCGTCAGCCAAGCTGACAGTGATCTCTGGATCGGCGGAGGCCGACCTGATCAATTGAGCGGGGACATCGAAGATCGCATCGCGACCGTCCTGCCGTGCGATCCTGGCGATCATCTGCCCGACCTGGACGACCTCGCCGGCGACCGGACCTGTGGCTGTTATCACACCGGGTGCATCAGCCTTGAGTTCGGTGAAACCAACGAGGTCATGCGCAGAACTCAGTTGCGCTTCGGCCGCATCGACTTGCGATTGCGCGGTTTGCCGCGCCTGGGTTGCGGCATCATAGTTGACGCGCGTGGTCCACCCCTGCGCCAACAGCGTCTCCTGACGATCGAAGTGATTGCGCGCCTGGGTCAATTGCCCCTGAGCGGCGGCAAGGGAGGCCTGCGCCTGCCGCAGCGTGCTCAGTTCATTCTGCGACTCCAATCGTGCCAGCACCTGGCCGGCCTTGACCCGGTCGCCTATCTTGGTGTCATTACTCAACAATCGTCCCGAGATCCGGAATGCGACATTCACCTCGTCTTCTGCCTCGACCCGTCCGGAGAATGTCAGCGGCGTTGTGACCTTGCGTTTTTCTACGGTCGCTGTACGTACGATCCGCGGCGGAGATGCGTCCTTGGTTTCGGTTTCCCGTCCACATCCTGCCAGCATCAGCGAGAACGCCGTCACCAGCGTCGATGTGAGGATGTTTCGGGGCGCGGATCGGCTGCCGTGCATGAACATGACCTGTTCCGTTCCGGGAGTGAGATCTTGCCGGGAGGATTGCTCAGTCCGCAGTCGCATTTTCCCCGGTACCGACATCCGCATTTTTGCCGAAGGAGTCCGCCGTCAACATCGGTAAATCTACTCGGTGGCGCCGGATGGAATCCGTGCTCGGCCATCAGCAGATTCCTGAGACATGATCAGGCAATCACCCGATGTCGCCGGTTCCGTCCACGACGCATGATGCAATCGTCAGGTGAAGCAGTCACGACCCCTGCCGCGGCTCCGCCGTTTGAATTCTCGTCTGGGGCGCGCAAACGCGCTTCCTCAGAGCACGGCAGACCCGGACGACACAATCCGGGAGCAACCGAGGAAACCGGGATGACAGGGTCCTCAGGTGATCGATACGGGCGTGCCGTCGTCGCGGTTGGAGGATCGTGGCGAACTGCGACTTTCAGAGCCGCATTTTTCCTTTGCCTCTGGCTCGTGCTCGCCGGCGCCAATCCGACAGATATTCCTGCCGCCGCGGCAGCAATCGCGGCAGCAACCTGGATAAGCCTGCACCTGCTGGAGCCGAGCAGATCCCGGCGGTCAATTCCTGCCATGGTCCGCCTGGCGCTGCTTTTCCTATACCAATCGGTGGTCGCCGGCGTAGACGTCGCACGCCGCGCGCTCGATCCCCGGCTGCCGCTGCGGCCGGGATTTGTGTTCTATCCGACCGGCCTCTCACGCGGGATGCAACGGAACGTGTTCACGACACTCACCAGCCTTTTGCCTGGCACAGTGCCAACCGGGGAGGAGAACGGGCAGCTCGTCTATCACTGTCTCGACGTCGAGCAACCGGTCGTTGCCGAACTTGCCGCGGAGGAAGCGGCGTTGGTTCGGGCCCTCTACAATGACTGAATTCCTCACGGCCGCAGTCGGCTTGATCCTGGCGATGCTGGGGCTCGGGCTGGTCTCCATCTTGCGTGGCCCGACAGATGCCGACCGGATGATGGCGGCGCAACTGATCGGGACTGCCGGCATTGCCGTCTTGCTGCTGCTCGGAACCGTGACGGGCGTGCCGGCGGCCGTCGACGTGGCATTGATACTGGCACTGCTCGCCACTTTCGCATCCATCGCATTCGTCAAGAAGGGGCTCTCCCGCCTCGAAACCGATGGGGCTGATCCGGGGGAGGACAGATGAGCGTCGCACGCGACATCATCACGGTTGCGGGAGTCTCGGCAGGCGTATTCTTTTTTTTCGCCGGCACCGTCGGCCTTCTTCGCTTTCCCGACACCCTGACCCGTCTGCACGCGCTCAGCAAGGCCGATAACCTCGGCCTGGGTTTCGTCGTGCTCGGGCTGCTCCCCCAAACAGGAGGCCTGCGTGACGGGCTGAAGCTGATCAGCATCTGGATGTTCGTGCTGCTCGCTGGCGCCACCGTCTCCCAATTGATCGCGCGCACGGCACGTCAGAGCGGGTCAGGCAAATGAACATCGCAACAGTGTTCGAGATCGCGCTCGCCGCCGTGGTGCTGGGCCTCGCCATCTGGACGATCGCTGTCCCCGACACCTATTCGGCCACGGTCGGTTTTATCGCCTACGGACTGCTGGTTGCGCTGATCTGGGTCCGTCTTGACGCCGTCGATGTCGCGCTGACCGAGGCTGCAATTGGCGGAGGCCTGGGCGGCGTCGTGCTGTTGGGTGCGGCGGCCCGGCTGCGCGATACCGAGGCGACGACAACGGAAGGGCCCAGCCTGATCGTGCGCTTGAGCGCGGCCATACTGTCCGCGTCGATCGCGGCAGCGCTGGCCGTCACGATCCTGCAGCTGCCCGAACCGGCGCCAACGCTCGCGCCCGCCGTCGTCGCGAATGCCGGGGCGACCGGAATGACCAACCCCGTCACCAACGTGCTCATGGCATTCCGCGGAATGGACACCATGCTCGAGAAGGTAGTGCTCCTGCTCGCCATCGTCGGTGTCTGGTCGCTTGCGTCGGACCAGGCCTGGGGCGGTCGTCCCGGACCACGCCACCAGGCTGATCCAAATGGTGTCCTCGCCTTTCTTGCGCGCCTGTTGCCACCCGCCGGCATCGTGGTCGGCATTTACATCCTGTGGACGGGCGCTGATCACCCCGGCGGAGCATTTCAGGGCGGCGCGGTTCTCGCATCGATGTGGCTGCTGGTGATCATGGCCGGGTTGGTGGATACCCCGCCCGTGCGCAGTCGGTGGCTACGTCTCATCCTGGTGGGCGGCCCCGGCCTTTTCCTTGCCGTCGGCCTTGGCGGGCTCTGTTTTGGGTCGGCGTTCCTTGCCTATCCCGTTGCGTTCGCCAAGCCGCTAATTCTGAGCATTGAGGTCGCGATGCTCCTGACGATCGCGACGACGCTCGGCCTGCTGCTCGCCGGTGCACCTGAAAGGAGCGCTGAGCGATGAGCGCCGTGACGGTTTTCGGACTATGCGCCGCCGCGGCGGTCGGGCTCGGGCTCTACGGCCTGATTGCCAATCCGCAACCGCTTCGCAAGATCATCGCATTCAATCTGCTCGGCAGCGGCGTGTTTCTTCTGTTCGGCATCGTCGGGCGACGAGGCGCCGCAGCGGGCTTTGGCAACGACCCGGTGCCGCAGGCCCTGGTGATCACAGGAGTCGTGGTCGCGTTTTCCGCAACGGCTCTGGCGATCGCCTTGTTGCTGCGGCTTTTTCAGATCGCAGGCTCCACGACGCTCAACAATCGGGCGGCGGCGAGCCCGCGCTCCGATCCGTCCGGTCACTGATGCTGCCCCCCGCCCCCGCGCTGGTGACCACCGCCGGCGGCTTCCTGCTGGTGCTGTCGATCGTCGTGCCGGTCGCGGGCGTCTTGCTGGCGTTTGCTCTCGGCGAGCGCTACGTCCGGCAGGTTGCCTCCACGGTCGTACCGGTCGGGTTGGCGATTGCTGTCGCCGTTCTCGTGCTCTTGCCGCGGAGCGACGGCCACCTCGCCTACCTGCTCGGCGCCTGGCCACCCCCGCTCGGCGTAGCCCTCCGCGCGGACGGATTGTCGGCGGTCATGCTCGCGACGACGGCGGTCGTGATCYGCGCGGTCGCCATTTTTGCCGCAACCGATTTTCGTCCTCAATCTGTCGAAGCGCGCGCACCTTTCGCATTCTGGATCCTGCTTCTGGCAATCTGGGGTGCGCTGAACACGATCTTCGTCGCGGGAGACCTCTTCACGCTGTATGTTGCGCTGGAATTGCTGACGTTCGCCGCGGTGCCTCTGGTCTCTCTCGACGGTCGCGCGGAGACGCTTCGGGCCGCGTTGCGGTATCTGCTCTTCGCACTGCTCGGCTCGGTCCTCTACCTGATGGGCACCGCGCTGCTCTATGGTCTCTACGGCACCCTTGATATCGAGTTGTTGTCGCATCGCGTGAGCACAGACTCCGGCGTGCTCATCGCGGCAGCCTTGATGACGACCGGTCTCCTCGCAAAAACTGCACTCTTTCCGTTGCACCTCTGGCTGCCGCCCGCTCACGCCGGCGCACCGGCCGCAGCTAGCGCGATCCTGTCCGCCTTGGTCGTGAAGGGATCGTTCTTCATCCTTGTGCGGCTCTGGTTCGACGTCATGCCGGGTTTGCCCGGCTTGGCTGCCGCACAATTGCTCGCGGCGCTGGGAACCGGAGCGATCGTGTTCGGAAGCGTTGTCGCTCTCCGGCAAGAGCGCCTCAAGCTCCTGATTGCATATTCGACGCTGGCTCAGATTGGATATCTCTTCTTGATGTTTCCTCTTGCGTTCGGCGCGTCCGGGAAGCTCGAAAGTGACCAGGCTCTGGCGGGCGGCCTGTTGCAGGCAGTTTCCCATGCGACTGCCAAGGCGGCGATGTTCATGGCCGTCGGATCAATCTACACCGGGCTCGGCCACGATCGCATCACCGGGCTGCGAGGTGTCGCACGGGCCCTGCCCTTGAGCGTCCTGGCGTTCGCGGTTGGCGGTATCGCCTTGATGGGTGTTCAACCGAGCGGAGCGTCACTCGCGAAGGAGTTATTGCTCCAGGACACGGCGAGGACGGGGCAGTGGTGGTGGGCCGTCGTGCTCCAGGCCGGCGGAATGTTCACGACCGCCTATGTCGTACTAGTCCTGTCCCATGCGTTCGCGCCATCAGACCAGCCGATTACCCTCATCGGCCCAGCACCGCTCAGCCGGGACCTTGCTGCACTTGCCTTGGCCCTCTGTTCTTTGTTCCTTGGCTTGCTGCCCTGGGACTCGTATTTGCCGGTCCCGTATGATGCGACATCGAAGCTGTTCGGCATCGACGCGCTATCCAAATTGCTCCTGCCGGTGCTGGCAGGGGCGGCGCTCGCGATCCTGCTCAGCCCGTGGCCACACCCGCTGGGCTCATCCGCGGCCTGGAAAGCGCTCATGAGAGTGGTCGGTCCGCTCCGGCGCGGCTGTCTTAGATTCGGCAGCCTTATCGAAAGAGGCGACGAAGTTCTCCGTCAATGGTCCGCCGCGGGCATCTCCCTGCTCCTGGTGTCGCTGCTGCTCGCCGCGTCGATGTTCGCAGCAAATTGAAGACTCAGAACAGCCGGATCGCGCAGATCGGGCCGAGGGATTCCCCTGCTCTAATGATCCGGAACATTCTCTCCCGCGCCCAGGGGTTTTCTCGGATGTCGAGCTTGCAATTCGCCGTTTAGTCTCCGCGCCATGCAGTTGGCATCAGTCTTCCCGCGGCCCCTGCGGGAATGCCCAGGAGGTCTCCATGTCTGATCTGGTTGCGATCGTATACCCGACCGAAGCAAAGGCCGAAGAAGTCCGAACTCGGCTGCTCAAACTGCAAAAGGAATATTTGATCACCATCAGTGACGCCGTGATCGCCGTCAAGGCCGAGAACGGCAACATCAAGCTCAACCAGCTCGTCAACACCACGGCGACGGGCGCGATTACCGGCAGCTTCTGGGGACTTCTGGTCGGCGTGCTCTTCCTCAATCCGATCATCGGTGTCGCGGTCGGCGCTGCGTCCGGCGCGCTTGGAGGCGCCTTGTCCGATTTCGGCATCAACGATTCCTTCATGAAGGAGCTGTCCGCTTCGCTCCACACCGGCAACGCCGCGCTCTTCGTCCTGATCAAGAACATGACGGCAGACAAGGTATTGAAGGAAATCAAGGATGCCGGCGGAGTCGTGTTGAAAACGTCCCTGGACGAGACCAAGGAAAAGATCCTGCGCGATGCGCTCGCCAGCGCGGCGGAGCGGCCGGCAGCCTGAAGCCGCCTACCGCCTACCGCCGAGCAGGCGCAGCAGCATCATGAACAGATTGAGGAAGTTGAGGTAGAGCGACAGTGCCGCGATCACCGACTTGCGGCCTGCCGTCGTCGCATCGTCCCTGCTCTCGTACATCGCCTTGATCCGCTGCGTATCATAGGCCGTGAGTCCCGCAAAGACGCCAACGCCGACGATCGAGATCAACCAATCGAGCCCCGTCGACCTCAGGAAAATATTGACCAGGCTTGCGACGATGATGCCGATCAGGCCCATGAACAGGAAGCTGCCGACCGCGGACAGGTCGCGCCTCGTGGTGTAGCCGAAGACGCTGAGTGCCCCGAACATCGCGGCCGCGATGAAGAACACGCGCGTGATCGAGGCGCTGGTGTAGATGTGCAGCAGCGTCGAGAGCGAGACGCCGACCAGCGCGGCATAGACGAAGAACAGAATGCGCGCCGTTTCCACCGACAGCGTATTGATGCGCGCCCCGATGAAGAACACCAGCCCGAGTGGCGCCAGGATGAAAACCCACATCAACGGGCTCTCAAGCAATGCGGGACCCATGAGCTGATACGTCAGCCACGCCACAATTGCAGTCAGGCCCACGCCCGCGGCCATATAATTGTAGATGCGCAGCATGTAGGCGCGCAATCCGGGATCGATCGCTAGCGCGCCGCCACCAGTGCCTGAGGCAGTCAGATTCGGATCATAGTTCGACATCGCTTGCCTCCTCGGATTGGTTCACATGAACAAACCAAGCTAGCGGTCCGGCCCGTGCGGGGACATCGGATGATCACCCGAGCGCCGGAAGATATATCACCCTATCTCGGGATACCCGTATCCGCCAGAGCGACTTACCGAAACGTAACCTAGGGTTGCCCCTGGCTTCTCATCCTTTTTGCCTGGACTCTTACACCTTTGTCACTGGAAGCTGGTCACGCACCGGCCTAATCCGTTCGCATGCGCTACTTCTTTCACATCGTCGACAAAAACGGCCTTTGTCCGGACGGAATTGGATGCGAGTGCGCCGACCATGACGCTGCCGTTCTGCACGCCAGGCATATCGCGACTGAACTCGCTAAGGCAGGCGAGTTGTTCCGCGCGAGCTTCGTGCTGGTCGCCCTGGCCGCCGCGCCCGGATCGGCAAGTCCTCATTAGAGGCGGTCGACCGATTTCCTGCCTCGCCCTCTACATAGAATCCCTGATGCGCCGACCGAGAAGCTGCCTCTAGTCTCGTAACCGAGGGTGGCCGGCCTACCCCGTTCAAATTCGACCCTTCCGCCCACCTCATCTCCGGGGTTGAGGGCTCGCCGCACGCGTCCGCGCCTATGCGTTGGCCGTCGGCGCTATCTCGATCTGAAATGTTGTTGTGGGTCAGTTGGAGACAAACATGAATGTCCGGACCATTTGCGGTGCCTTGATCCTTGCCGGATCGATTGCGACCGCGCAGTCGACCAGTTCCCAGGCGCAGACGACCGATCCGGCCGCATCCGTGCCAAAGCAGGTCACGACACYTGCCCCAAGCACCGCCGCGCCAAATACGAATACGAACCCCACCAAGCATCGCTACTGGCGTCATCGCGGCGGCTCGCATCCCCATTATGGCAGCCGCCGTGTTCGCACCTGAGCCCCGGCGCGACAGTTCGTCATTGCAATCCGCCGCCGAGACACCCGATCGATGAGCGACGTGAGGACAGGACAAGAGCACCCGCGCGAGGTCGTGGTCCGTGAGCCTCCAGACCAGGGCATGACCGACAGGCGGCGCGGCTTTCTCGCAACGGGTCTCGCCCTGCTCGCCACTTGCGTTGCTCTCTTCCTCGTATGGCAAACCGCCTCGAGTCTTCTCATCATCTTCGCAGGCGTACTGTTTGCTGCCTTTCTGGATGCCGCCGCACGCGCACTGGCGCTACTAATTCCACTCAATCGTGTCTGGCGGCTGACATTCGTGCTGCTGCTACTCACCACCTTGGTCGGACTAGGCCTCGTCTGGGGAGGCGGCAAGCTGCCGGAGCAAACACGCATCCTGCTGAAGGTCATGGACACCCAGTTCGACGTCTTGCAGCAACGCCTTCTGACCTACGGCGTCGATCTGCTTGGTCCGGAATCGGGGCGCGATTTTGCGCAATGGCTGCTGTCCGATCAAGGCCGGTTCTTCAGCCACGCCCAGCTCGTCGTTGGCAGAGCGTCGAGCTTTCTGACCGGTGTGCTGGTGATCGCGTTCCTCGGTATCCTCTTCGCCTTTGATCCCACCAGCCATCGCGAGAGTCTGGTGATGCTGGCGAAGCCTTCCTATCGCGCCCGAACACGCGCCGTAATGAACGAGATGGGAAACTTCCTGCGGCTGTGGTTCGTCGGACAGCTGATCCGCATCATCCTAATGACACTGTGCGTGTGGGTCGCGCTCTATCTGATCGGGCTTCCCGGCCCCTTCGTGCTTGGGCTGCAGGCGGGCCTTTCCAACTTCGTTCCGTATCTGGGACCCATCCTTGCCGCGATCCCGATCGCGCTCGTCGCGATGCCGCTCGGCGCATCGCTGCTGATCTGGGCCGTCGTCATCTACACAATCATTCAATCGATCGAGGGCTATGTGATAGGCCCGTTGATCCAGCGCCAGGCGGTCGAAATTCCTCCCGCATGGACATTGGTCGCGATCGTACTGTTGGGCGCAATGCTAGGCGTGATGGGTATCGCACTCGCCATGCCGCTGGTCGCCGTCGGCCGGGTCGCGATCATTAGATTCTACGTCGAGGATTACCTCGGCGATAACAGCGGGCGGATGTCCAACAAGGGACCATCGCAAATGGGAGCGCCATGAGCGAGATTCGAGCCGAGCAGAACAATGGAATGGAGCCATCCCCGGCGCACACGCGGATGACACATTTTCTGTGGCAGCAACTTCCCTACATCATCGCACTGGTGCTCGCCGTGGCGGGCGTCGCCTATACCAACGCCTCTCACCAGCCTCTCGTTGGCTATTGGGAATTTCTCGCGCTTGCCATCGGCGTTGTGTGCGTCATCAACAAATGGCCGGAGATCGATGGCAAGGAGGCCCGGTGGCGACTGATCTGGACCCAGGCGCTGCACTGGGTTGCCGTCCTGGTCACGATGAACATCATGCTGGTGTCAGGCGTTCAGCAATTGTTGCCGACACCGGCAACCAGCCTCGTCCTTCTCACGTTACWTGCGCTCGGCACCTTCCTCGCGGGCGTCAGTCTTCTTTCGCCGCAAATTGCCTTCCTCGGCCTTGCGATGGGCGTCACGGTTCCGGCGATATCCTGGTTACAACAATCCATCATCTTCTTCCTGTTGGGCGCCGTCCTGCTGATCGGCCTCGGCATCACGTTCTGGCTTCGCCAGGATCGCAGCCCAGGGAGTTCGCCCACCGACACCGGAAGTCAAATGGAGGCCTGAATGCGCATTAACCTGCTTCTTGCGATCATCTCTGGATCCGCCTTGATGTGCGCCGACGCCCTGCCCGCACGCGCCGAGGCCTTCAGGGTCGGCCGGCTCGTATGCACCAGCACTCCGCGCGTTGGGCTGGTGCTTGGCTCCGCGCAGGAGCTTCGTTGTATATTCATCACGAGACGCCCGGCCCGGCAGTACGTCTACGACGGACGGATCAGGCGCGTTGGTCTTGACATCGGCGTGACCAGCGCAGGAACCCTCTCATGGGCCGTCTTCGCCAGGAACTCGCGCGTCGGCCCCGGCACGCTGCGCGGGAACTACGTGGGGGCGAGCGGCAATGTCGCGTTCGGCCCCGGTCTCGGAGCGAACGTTCTGATCGGAGGCTCTCGCCGGACGATTACGCTCCAGCCTCTGTCGATCGAGCGATCGATCGGATTGAACCTTGCGGCAGGCGTTACGAACCTGACACTCGGCCCGCGCGGACCGGGATAGCGGCTTGTCCCGACCCCCGGAGCAAGGAGCGGAAAATGGACCTTGCGGACGTCTCGGTCAGGATGCTGGCGGCGGGTTTCCTGACATTCATCGCTGGCGGCACGGGCTGGACACAGCCAGCCGCAGGCCCTCCGCCCGCTGTCGGCATCGTGGAAGCGATCAGACGACCGATCACCGAGACCAACGAATTTCTCGGGCGGATCGAGGCGGTCAATCGCGTCAATGTCGTGGCTCGCGTCACCGCATTCCTGGAGCAGCGGTTGTTCGTCGAGGGCGCCGAGCTCAAGAAGGGCGATCCGCTTTACCGGCTTGAGCGCGGTCCGTTCGAGGCCGATCTCGCGTCAAAGCAGGCGCAGGTGGCCCAGCTCCGAGCGATGCTCGAGAACGCCAAGCTGACGACCGACCGGGCGCGTACGCTGCTCAGCGGGCCGGCCGGTCAGCAATCGACCTACGACGCGGCGATCGCCAACCAACGCAGCCTGGAAGCCCAGGTCCAGGCCGCGCAGGCACAAGTCGATGCGTCACAGATCAACCTCGATTACACCATGATCAGCGCGCCGATCGACGGCAAGATCGGACGTACGGCCGTGACCGAAGGCAATGTCGTCGGTCCCAGCTCGGGCGTCCTGACCACGATCGTCAGCCAGGATCCGATGTACGTCACCTTCCCGGTGCCGTTGCGCCAGGGGCTCGAACTACGCGAACGCTATGGTCCGCAGGGAGGCTTGGAAGCCGTGGTGATCCGGCTGCGGCTGCCCAATGGCCGCATGTATGGCAAGTCCGGCAAGCTGGATTTTGTCGACAACACCATCGCCCAGAACACGGACACGATCACCGTGCGCGGCGAGATCGCCAACCCGATCCTGCGCGCGCCGTCCGCCGCGGGCGTAACCGTTCACGAACTGACTGACGGCGAGTTCGTCACGGTCTTGCTGGAAGGTGTCCAGCCCATCGAAGTGCTGGCGGTCCCGCGTTCGGCGGTGCTGTCCGACCAGCAGGGTGACTATGTCCTCGCCGTTGGCGCCGGCGATAAGGCCGAACAACGCCGCATCAAGCTGGGGCAATCGACGCCCACTATCGCCTCCGTCATCAGCGGCCTCGCGGCGGGCGACAAGGTCATCGTCGAAGGCCTGCAAAGAGTTCGTCCAGGTCAGGCGGTTTCTCCGGGCCCGGCGAGCGCGCTGATCCAGTCGAGCATGAAGGCCGGCACAGGCGACGCGCCTTCGCAGCCAGACCATGGCGGTTCAACTGATCCGCGCCCGGGGGACAAAAAGCCATGATGTCCGCCGTGTTCATCGATCGCCCGCGACTTGCGATGGTCGTGGCCTTCATCATTACCATTGCAGGTGCGCTCGCGCTGACACGGATCCCGGTGGCGCAATTTCCGGACATTGTGCCACCGCAGGTCACGGTTGCCGGGACCTTTCCCGGCGCGTCTGCCGAGGTCGTGGAGGCCAGCGTCGCTCAACCGCTCGAAGCGCAAGTGATCGGCGTCGACCGAGCTCTCTATATGAAATCGACGAGCGGCAACGACGGCAGCTACACCCTGACGGTGTCATTTGCACTTGGCACCGATCCCGATATCAACACCGTCAATGTTAACAACCGGGTGCAGAGCGCGCTGTCACAATTGCCCACCGAGGTGCAGCAGCAGGGCGTGACCGTGCAAAAGAAATCGTCGGCGATCCTGCAATTTCTGGTGCTTTACAGTGCCGACGGTCAGCAAGATCCGCTGTTCATCACCAACTACGCGATCATCAACATACTCGATGCGATCTCCAGCACGCCCGGTGTCGGCCAAGCTCACCTGTTCGCCAAGATGAACTACTCGATGCGGATTTGGTTCGATACGCAGCGGCTGACCAGCCTCAATCTCACGCCCTCGGACGTGATCGCGGCAATTCGAACGCAAAGCGTCCAGGCGCCGGTCGGCCGCATCGGCGCGCGTCCAATCAGCGACGACCAGCAATTCCAGTTCAACGTCCAGACCCTGGGACGGCTCGCGACGGTCGACCAGTTCGCCAATATCGTGCTGCGCGCCAACCCGGATGGTTCGACGCTGCTCGTCAAGGACGTCGCCCGGGTCGAGATTGGCGCGCAGAACCTCGACAGCGAAGCGCGGATCGACGGGCGCGCCGCGGTGCCTCTCGCGATCTATCTGGCGCCGGGCGCCAATGCCGTGACGACGGCGCAGGCGGTCGCAGCGACGATGCAGCGGCTATCGAAGCGATTCCCGACGGGGTTGAGCTATCTCGTGCAGTACGATTCCACGAGCTTCGTACGGGACACCATCTCGGAGGTTCTGCGGACACTGGGAGAGGCCTTCGTCCTGGTCGTGATCGTGGTTTATTTGTTCCTCGGTAATCTTCGGGCCACGGTGATACCAGCCATTGCCGTACCGGTCAGCCTGGTCGGCACCTTCGCGGTGCTGCTGATGCTTGGCTATTCCGCGAATACCGTGTCACTGCTCGCGATGGTGCTCGCCATCGGCATCGTCGTGGATGACGCCATCGTCGTCGTGGAGAACGTCGAGCGAGTGATGGAGGAGGAACCGGATCTTTCGCCAGTCGAGGCAAGCAAGAAGGCGATGACGCAGATCACGGCACCGATCATCGCGATCACGTTGGTGCTGCTCTCCGTCTTTGTTCCGATCGCCTTCATTCCTGGCATTTCCGGCACGCTGTTTCGGCAATTTGCGGTGACGATCAGCGCCGCCATGATGATTTCAGCACTGAATGCGCTGACCTTGTCGCCCGCCTTGTGCGCGCTGTTCCTGCGGCATACTGGACCCCGGCGCGGCATGATCGGCCACGTTCTTGGCGGCATTGACTGGATCCGCGATCGCTATAGCAGCGGCGTACGACGGCTGTTGCGCGTGGCCAGTCTCTCCCTCATCCTGGTCGCCGTGTTCGCAGCCGGCATTTTCGGGATGTCGCACCTGACGCCGACAGGGTTCCTCCCCGAGGAAGACCAGGGCGCTTTCTTCACTTCGGTRCAGTTGCCGGACGGTGCATCCGTTGCGCGGACCAGTGAAGTCACCAAGCAGATCGAGGACGTCCTGAAGGCGATGCCGGCCGTCGACCATGTTCTGGCCATCATCGGTTTCTCCCTGCTTGACGGGGCGTCCGAGCCCAACAGCGCGCTGGTGGTGACGCRCCTCAAGCCGTTTGCCGATCGCAAGGCGGCCGCGGATTCGGTGCAGGCGTTGATCCGGCAGACTTACGCAGCCGGCGCACAAATCCGGCAGGCCAATGTACTGCCGTTCAATATGCCGCCGATCATCGGACTCTCCACCTCAGGCGGGTTCGAGTACCAGCTCCAGGCGCTGGAAGGACAGAGCCCCGCCGCGATCTCCAGTGTCACGGGTGCGTTGATCGGAGCGGCCAATGCCGATCCGCGGCTGACGCGAGTGTTCTCGACCTTCACCGCGACCAATCCATCGATCTATCTCGACATCGATCGACGTAAGGCGCAGGCGCTTGGCGTGACCATCAGCGATATCTTCACGGCCCTTCAGGCGACGCTGGGCGGCATCTACGTCAACAATTTCAACCTCTATGGACGTACCTGGCAGGTCAACGTGCAGGGGGAGGCGCTCGATCGCGCCGACCTTTCCGATATCTGGCGCATCTATGTCCGCAATAGCACGGGTCAGATGGTTCCGATGCGGTCGCTCGCCGGCATCAAGATCGTAACCGGGCCTCAGGTCATTACCCGCTACAACAATTATCGTTCAGTGACGGTGAACGGCAGCCCGGCGCCAGGCGTCTCGTCCGGCACCGCGATGGCAGCGATGGCAGAGATCTCCAACAACGTGCTGCCTGCAGGTTACAGTTTCGAGTGGACCGGCACCGCCTATCAGGAGCAACAGGCAGCAGGACAAACCGGGGTGGTGCTCGCGCTCGCCGTGCTGTTCGCCTATCTGTTCCTGGTGGCGCTGTATGAGAGCACGGTGATCCCGATCCCGGTGCTGCTCTCCGTCGTTGTCGGCGTTCTAGGCTCATATATCGGTATTAAAATCGCCGGCCTCAATCTCGATCTGTACGGCCAGATTGGCCTCGTGGTGCTGATCGCGCTTGCCGCCAAGAACGGCATCCTGATCGTGGAATTCGCGAAGGAGCGACGGGAAGCCGGCACAGAGCTTGCGGAGGCCGCGATCCAGGGGGCGCATATGCGGTTCCGCGCGGTGATGATGACCTCGGTTGCCTTCATTCTCGGACTCCTCCCGCTCGTGCTCGCAACCGGCGCCGCCGAGCTGAGCCGCAGGGCGGTCGGGACCGCTGTCTTTGCCGGCATGCTCGCCGCAAGCTCAATCGGGATTTTTATAGTGCCGATGCTCTACGTCACGTTTCAGCGCCTGCGCGAGCGCGCGAAGGCACGACCGGTCCCGGCGCGAACCACATGACCCGAGTATCCAGGACGGCGCGAATACGCCGAGCCTGTTGCTCAGGGTTTCGACGGATGCCGACGTTGCCGTTCCCCGCTACCGTTGTCCGTGCTTGAAACTGCGTAACAAGAAGAGAGGAGAAGAACAATGAACGCTCCCACACGTCGTGCCTTCCTTGGTCTTGCGCAGGGCGCCGTCGCCGCCGCAGCTGTCGGCGCAATCGGCGTTCGTTTCATTGCGTCAGCGGAGGCAATGCCGGTCGCCGCAAATCTGGGACGGGCCGCGATAACCACGGATATCGCGACGCAGGCGCAGTGGGGTCCTCCGCATGGCCCCGGTTGGGGGCGCCCGCGACCGCGCAGGCGCCGTTGGGTTTGCTGGTGGCATCGCGGTCGCCGCCATTGCGGGTGGCGGTGGAGGTGATCGTCCGCGATCCCTTTGCGGACGGGAAAGGGCAGAGCTGCGCTTCCGCAGCGATCAGCTCTGCTTCACCGCCGCGATCGGTTGCGAAGCGCGGCGGGCCGGCAGCCGCTGATTTCGTTCACTCTTCAATCAATTTAGCTCGGATCGCGTAGCGGACCAGTCCAGCTATCGAATTGACCCCCAGTTTTCCCATGGCCGACGCCCGATGYGTCTCCGTGGTCTTCACGCTTGAGCTCAGCATCGCGCTGATACCCTTGTTGCTGTACCCCTCGGCCACGAGCTTGACAACGAGCCGCTCTCGCGGAGACAGCTTCACATGCCCCTCGCCAGCTTCGTCTTCTCGACCCGACTGACCCCAAAATCGTCCGCCAACGAATGGCTTACGTGCCATTAGCGCTTCAACGGCAGCCAACAGCAGCTTGTTTGCGTCCGACTTGACCAGGAACGCGCGCGCACCCGCCTGAAGCGCCTCTTGAGCCAGCACTCCGGATTCGTGCGCGGTAAAGATCAGCACCTCAGTTTCGCGGAGATGTTTTTTTATTCCTCGAGTTATTTCCAGTCCCGTCATGCGCGGCATGAAGAAGTCGACGATCGCAACATCAGGCCGCTCTTTGAGAGCGGCCTCAAATGCCGATCTTCCGTCGGACGCCTCGGCGACAATCATCCAACCCGGCCGCTGCTCGAGGACCGCCCGTAGCCCGGATCGAACAGCATCATGATCATCAGCAATGAGAATTCGTTTCATGAGAGGGCTGCCTCGATGATCTTGTCGCAAGAGAACCTGGACGAGCTATGGGCGCTGCGTTTGAGCAGCATCTCCAACCGGGCCATCTCACTCGCGCGCAAGAGCGCATGGAAAGGTCGCGCGCAGGATGGTACCGCGCCGCAGCGTTGTGGGTGCCGATAATATCTCAAGCTGCCCTCCCATCTCTTGCAATCGAGCTCGCATGATACGGATTCCCGCTCCGAGTGCCCACGGACGAAAGCGGCATGCGCCATCTGCAGCGACCATGCCTTGTCCGTCGTCTCGGACCTCGAGCTTGAACTTCCTGTCCCTCATCCCGATAGTTATGACGACCTGTGTCGCCTTGGCGTGGCGGTAAACGTTCGTCAGGGCCTCCTGAACAATTCTCAGCAACGCTCGCTGCGCCCCGTATGGCAGGCCGTCGACCGCGGACGATATCGAGACCTCAATATTCAGCGGCGTTCGGGCTGCGAGCCCTTCTGCGAATTGCTCGATTGTCGTCCTGAGCCCTCCTTCAAACAGGTCCTGAGGGTGAAGCAGATATGTGAGAGACCGCAATTCCTTCATAGCGCGATCGATCGAGATGTCGAGCTGATCGCAATGTTTCGTCGCCTTCAGAGGATCGCCTAGCGCACTCCTTACTTGCATCAGAATGAGGCTTGCCGCCACCAGATGCTGGCACGTTGAATCGTGAAGCTCCGAAGCAATTTGATGATGAACTTCTTCCTGCAGGGCGAGCCGTTCGGAATTCGCCTTGCGCGCATGCCTCGATCCTCCGGAGGCATTTCGAACATGTCGGCCGACCGGTGTCTCCTGAAGGGACATGATACACTCGCCTTCCTGCAGTGCTAACTTTCGCACCGCTAGTTTCCTGGCATATGCAGACAACTCTCCGATAAATTTAGCCTACCGCCGCGACACACTGACCACGCAATCAGTATAAGCCATTACGTAGAAATCCTCTAGGCAGCCAATCCCCGTCGTGTGCCGAGCATCCCAAATTTGGCGCGATGCTCCCTGATTCAGATCAAGGAGCTGCAGGTAAGGAGCAGCATGCGGGTCGGCGAAAACGCGATTATGAAGACGCGTACGTCAATCTGCGCGCTGTGTCATCGCCCGCTTGACGGCGGCGACAGCAATCGAGCGGCCCCGGCGAGGGTGTTGCGCCGCAGAACAGTCCGCCGCTGTTTAGGTAAGACGTCTTTCCATATTCCGCCCGGGCCACCTCTTTGAAATTCCGTAATTCGGAAATCAACAGAGGCATCGTCGGCTTGTCTTTCGGCGTCGCATCGATCTCCGGATCCATCGCGGCGTTCTATTCGGAGCTGTTCGACACGCGGATCCGCTACACTGGTCTCGTCTTCGCAAAAGAAGTCAGCGGTGCTGTCGTCGGCGGCTTTACGCCACTGATTTCGACGCTGCTGGTGCAGTGGAGTGGCGACGCGAGCTGGCCAGTCTCGGTCTACATGTCAGTCACGGCGCTGGCAGCGTTTTTGTGCGCCTATCTCGCCAGGGACATCCTCGACGTCGGCCAGCGAAACGTCACAACTGCGACGAAACGCGACGCTCTTGTGGGCGTGCGACAAGTCATGGACGATACTGGAGACCATGCGAGATGACGAGCGCGACGGTGATGCGAACCAGCAAGAACATCTCGCGAACATCGCCAAGTCGACGCACGGTACGATGCCAGACCACCAAAAGCGTCGCACGATACGCGCTTTGCTCTGTCGCCTGAAATGGAAAAACCCTGCGCCAATAGGGCTTTCGATATGGTGGGCGCACCAGGGCTCGAACCTGGGACCCGCTGATTAAGAGTCTCATTCTCTAAAAGAGATTTCAGGCACTTAGCTGTAAAAGGCAACCAAAACAGCACTAGCAAAATCAATACGTTATGGCCGAAATGTAAATCGCTTGATCGCGCGGTCAGCACGCGCGCCCCTTGCGTCCCGAACGTAAGTAGCAACCGAAAAGTTCAACAAAAACAGTGAACTTCGCTCCTGGTTGACCACCTTTATCGCTGTTTGTTCAGGGCGGTTCGGTGGTCAATCGGTGGTCAGCTGACCGGGTAAGTCTCGGCGCTGTGGCTACGCGGCACTATGAAGGCATGGAGTCATTAGCCGCCTTCGCGCCTCCACCTGCCCCTCATACTCGTCGCACTACTAACGACAACGGCCCCTGCGTAACCCGCCTTAACGCAGGTGCGTCGACGACTAGCGTCGGGGGTTCGAGTCAGGAGACCGCTACCGCCTTTCCACATGTCCGACCCGGAGACATGGGTAACAGAACGTACCTAAGACATAGGTGACAACCACGTGCCGTTCGGGTTGTCGAGGGGTTGCAAGGTCATTTCCTCCAGTGGTCGTTTGAACTGACGCGGAACGCCCATCC
>NZ_JBFRFR010000093.1:0-28638 GCF_052114925.1 Bradyrhizobium sp. 2TAF36
CCATTGCGCACCAGAGTTCGATGCTGGGATGACTTTTTGCGGTCGCTATCCGCGACCGCCAAAAGTCACTTCGGCTGCGGCACGATGCGGATGTAGGGCTTCGGTTCCTTCCAGCCCTGCGGATAGATCGTCTTCGCCTCGTCGTTGGAAACCGAGCCGGCGATGATGACGTCCTCGCCCTGCGTCCAGTCGGCCGGCGTGGCGACACGATGCTTGGCGGTGAGCTGAAGCGAGTCGATGACGCGCAGGATCTCCTGAAAATTCCGGCCTGTCGTCATCGGATAGACCAGCACCAGCTTGATCTTCTTGTCCGGCCCGATGATGAAGACGTTGCGGACGGTCTGGTTGTCGGCCGGCGTGCGGGTGAGGGGATCGCCCGAGGTCGAGGCCGGCAGCATCTCGTAGAGCTTCGAGACGTTGAAGTCGGTGTCGCCGATCATCGGGTAGTTGGGGGCGGCGCCTTGGGTCTCCTTGATGTCCTCCGACCATTTGGAATGGCGGTCGACCGGATCGACCGAAAGGCCCATCAGCTTGACGCCGCGCTTGTCGAATTCCGGCTTCAGCTTGGCAAGCGCGCCGAGCTCGGTCGTACAAACCGGCGTGAAGTCCTTGGGGTGGGAGAACAGGAGAGCCCAGCTATTGCCAATCCAATCGTGGAACTTGATCTTCCCTTCGGTGGTCTCGGCTTCGAAGTCGGGCGCGGTGGTGCCGATCGGGAGTGTCATGGTTCTACCTCATCTCATTGAATTTACTTGGTAATTTATCTTTGGCCGTCGCGGCCAGTATAGGGTCTCCGCGACCCTAAGTGAACCGCTTCAAGTAAAATGTGAATTTCTTCTCTGAAGGGCCGATTTCCTAGCACCTTTCTGTTACAGCCGCGCCTGCGACGAAACATCTCGACCGGAGCCGTACGGTCTCGATTGCCCCCATAATGCCTTTTATGACCCGCATCACGCTCGCCCCGACGCCTCCGGAACCGAAATGGTCCTCGTAGCGACTAATCGGCAACCATTGAGAAAAGTCGCGATCCCCATATCGAATCATTAACCACCCCTTTACGCCCGCATGAAAATGCTGGTCGATCAGAAGAAATCTGGAAGTGAACTATGTCTGCCGCTGCGCATAAGTCTGTTGAGTCGCCGTCCCTCGAACCGTCCTGCCGCGATACCGCGGCTCATGCATTGACCGTCGTGCGCGACGGCGTGATCACGGGCGAAGGCCCGACCACCAAGGGCCGGGTCCACTTTTCCCGCTCGCTCGATGGCGATGACACCGCCTGGTGCGCGCGCATCCTGACCGCCACGGCCGTCAACGACCAGCCGGTCAGCCGCGCCGAAGCCGAGGCGCTGTTCGAGATCAATGAAGCCGCAACCGAGCGCACCGATGGCGGCCGGTTCGACGACCTGCTCGCCAAGGCCGTTGCCCATTACGCCGCGAGCGCCTCGGGCCTGAAGGTGCCGCCGCGCAGCGTCGCGCTGTCGGCAGAGTCCGAGATCGAGAGCTGGGCGCCGTCCTACGCCGCCAAGGTCAACAGCGAGATGCTGGAGTGGATCGCCGGACRGATGCGCGGCAAGCGCCAGAACAACCGTCGCCTGATGGCGATGGTGGCGACCTTCCTGGGCGCCACTGCGCTGCCTTTGGCGGGCCAATTGCCGAACGTATTCGACATCGGCATGTAAAAGATCTGGGAATGTAAGAGTTAGACGAGACTGTCGCGCCCCTTGCGAGGCGCGACAGACAACGGCGGGGTTATTTCCCCGCCGTTTTTTGTTTGCCGGCGTCCGGCTCGAGCCCGAGCGTGCGGCCCGGGAAACCGGCGGCGTCGAAATAGCGCTGGCTGCCGACACGCTGGAAGTTCAGCACGGTCACCAGGCCGCCCTCGGCGGGCTTGGACTTCAGCGTGCCGGTATAGGCCTTCGGCACGATGCCGTTGGGCAGGGCCTCCGACATCACGCGGCCGACAAGGCCGCCGTTCTGCGGGCCGCGCAGGCCCATGAGCTGGGCGGCCGTCATGCCGACGTCGGCATTGCTGACCGGGATCTGGCTGACATAGCCGGCTTTGAAGTCCGGACCGATCGCGGCCATGAAGTTCATGGTGTCGCCGCGGCTGAAGCTGCCATGCATGCCCTGGCCCTGGCGCAGCACGGTGTCGGCGACCTGCACCGAGCAGTTGGTCGGCGCCTCACCGCAATCGCTGGCATAGGAGCGGAAATTGACGACGATCGCCGGCGTTGGCGTCGCCGACTTGCCGCGCAGATTGATGCTCGACAGCGGCAGGGTACCGGGGATGCGGCCGAGCGAGTCGTCCACGAACAGGCCGGAGACGTAATCCTGCTCGAGCAGCGCCTTGACGGTCTTTGCCGCCAGCTTCTTGTCCTTGTTCGGCAGGTAGATCAGGTCCGAGCCGCCATTGGTGGCGATGACGAGATCAGGCTTGGTCGGATCCTTGCCGAGCACGCCGTTGCCGGCCTTCGGATGGGCGTTGCCGGTGACGGCGGCGTTCTTGTCGTTGGGGTCGAACAGCGGCAGGTCGAGCGCCTTGGCGAGGTCGATCGCCAAAAAGCCCATCGGCAAAAAGTCCTTCGGCGTGTCGTCATAGCTGACCTTGGCCGAGGGGCTGGTCTTGCTCTCCTTGGAGATGCTCGAGAAGCCGTGGTCGGCCTGGATCATGATGTTGGTATTCGCGGCCAGCCCGAGCTCGTCGAGCGCCTTGCGGAGCTGGGCAAGGTTGTTGTCGGCGTTCTTGATGCTCGCCATCGTGCTCGGGCCGTTGATGCCCGGCTTGATCTGGTTGAGGCTGTCGCCCTGGTTGTGCTGGGTGCCGTCAGGGTCGCGCGACCAGAACACCAGCACGAACGGCTTGTTGCGCGCCTTGAACATCGGCAGCACGGCCTTGGCGGCGACGTCGGCGAAATAAGCCTGCTGCGCGACGTTGGCGACAACGGTGCCGGGCGTCTTGGCATCGCCCGCCTTGGAATTGTCGCCGCGCGGCGGCGTGGCGAGGGGCAGGCCGGCCTTGGTCAGCGCGTCCTTCACCTCGTCAGGCAGCGCCACGCCGTTCTTGCCGCCGGTGGAGTCGTCGAACACGACCGAATGCAGGCCGGCCTTTTCGGGCTTGTCGGTGTGGTCGAACTGGTAGGTYGGACCGACCTTGCCGATCGCCGCGGTGCTGAAGCCCTTGTCGCGGGCCATCTTCAGAATCGTCTCTTCGTTGAGATAGTCGCCCTTGAAATGCTCGTCGATGTCGCCGAGCACGGCGTCGTTCTCGATGAAGGGGACCACGGTGTCGCCGGCGGGGACGGACGTATAGTTGGTCCAGATCGTGTTGGAGAACACGCCGGTGTCGCCGAGATAGTGACCGGTCGACATCGCCGAGCCGTTGGCCATGGTGAAGGTCGGGAAGAGCGAATGCGGGTTCTTGAAATTGACGCCCTTGTCACGGACCTCGGCCATCGCCGGCGCGGTCTCCGGCGTCACCTTCAGCGCGCGCAGACCATCGGGGATGAAGAGGATCAGGTTGCGGGGCGTGTTGTTCTGGGCGGAGGCAAGTCCGGTGGACAAGACTGTCAGCCCGGCGGACAGCAACACCAGTGAACGGCGCATCGAAATCTCCTGCGGTGAGGCGGCAATGGCCGCGACCGCGGCCCCCGGCCATCGTTTAGTTTTGCTGCATGACAGTTTTGTTACAAGGCCCAAGGAGCAAGCAGAAGTGACGGGGAGGTGACCAGGCACCCACGGATGGGGCGTTGTCGGGCGCGAGATCGCAGTTGTTGCGCTCAGCCGCCTCGACGCCGTCACTGCGAGGGCACCGAAGCAATCCGGAATTCCTCCGCGGCAAGACCCTGGATTGCTTCGCTGCGCTCGGGGAGGAGGCGACTTCAAGCAAAATTGCCGCCGCCAAATTCGGCGAGCGCGATCAACTCCGATCAACGGGTCATGAGGACTACCCCGGAACGAAGTGTCTGAAATCAGCACAGAATCCCGGGCGACTTGCCGCACCAAGCTCCCTGTTAATCCCGTGCCTTAACCAACAATTAATTATACGTTTGCGGGTGGGCGACGGGCCGGCCTAGCGTGCGGTGGGGAGCCGCCGAAGCCAAACGAGTTGGTGCGTATCATGATGTCCAGATCATATGGGGCGCTCTTCGCCTCGCTCAGCGCAGCCGCGCTGCTCCTTTCTGCCAATGACGGTTTTGCCAGGCCTGGCGCCACCGCCACCGCCGCGCACGGGATGGCCGGCGCGCCTTCCGGCGCGATCGCGCGTCCGCAGATCGGTCCTGGCGCCCGGTTCCGCGGCCGCAACACGCCTTGGGTCTATTGGCCGGGCGGCGGCGGGTTCTACGACAACGCAGGCTATAACCAGCCTTTCGTCGATGCCGGGCAGCCGGCCTCCACCGACGTGCGTTACACCTATACGTACGACGTTCCCTGGGACTGGACCCATCGCTTCCCGCCGAATGTGGTGCCGTCCGACCGGCCCTATGTGCCGAGCTGCCCGACGGAGCAGGTGACGGTGCCCGGCCGCGGCGGCGCCGAGCACACCGTCAACATCATGCGCTGCTACTGAGCGGCGTCGTCCGCCCAGCTAGCCCAGCTCAAAGCTGGTCACGCCGAAGACGCGGTCGATCCGCAGCGGCGGGATCGGCCCTGTGTACATCCGCGCCGTCTCGAACACCGGCTGGAGCCCGAGCRATTCCGCGAGCGCGATGGCCTCGCGATTGATCGCGGGGACGTCGAGGAAGACTTCCCCGCCACCAGCGCTCGCCAGCAGGGCCTGCACGATCCCTTCCGCCGCTCCGCGGTCGTCGGCGACGAGCGGGCCGATCTTGTGGCCGGTCCGGCAGGGCCGGATCACCCCCCATGCCGCGAGCTTGCCGTCGCGCAGCAGCGCGCCGCCGAGATGGCCTGATGTGTTGACCCAGGCGCGCAGGAAGGTGCTGCGCGCGGCCGGGAAGGCGGTCGCGTCGTCGGCTTCAACGAGCGCGAACGGGACATTGTCGAGCGCGACAATTTCGGCGGGCGGATTCGGCGGCGCGGCGACGATGCCGCCGTAGCGGATATTGGCGTAGGCCAGCTGGAAGCCGGACTTCTTGTAATTATCCTGCTGCGCGACGACGCCGTCGAGCCCGATCACGCGGGCGCCCGCATGCGCGATCGCCGCGTTCCAGATGCGCAGGCCGTGGCCCACGCCGCGAAAGCCTGAGCGCACGATGTAGAAGCCGAGGAAGGCGAAGCGGTCATCGTAGTTGACGCAGGAGATTGTTGCGACCGGCTCGCCGTCGATCTCGCCGACGAAGAAGCCCTTCGCGTCCGGGATCGCGAAACAGGCGGCGTCGCCGAGGCCCGGATTCCAGCCCTCGGCCGCGGCCCAGTCGACGGCGATGGCGATCTCCTCGGGGCGCAAATTGCGGATCTGCAGATCGCTCATGATGGATGCCTTCGGCGGTGGACCTGGCGGCAGGTCCGGCGGTAGAAGGCCTCATGATAGGCCGGGCCTGGGGCTCGCCTCAACACAGGGATGATCGGTCATGGCAGCAGAGAAGGTCGCACTTGTCACGGCTGGCGGCAGCGGCATGGGGGCAGGGGCTGCGCGGCGGCTCGCGGCCGACGGCTTTCGCGTCGCGATCCTGTCGTCCTCCGGCAAGGGCGAGGCGCTGGCAGTCGAGCTCGGTGGCCTCGGCGTCACCGGCTCCAACAAGTCGAACGATGATCTGAAGCGGCTCGTCGACGGGGCGATGGCCAAATGGGGACGCATCGACGTGCTCGTCAATAGCGCCGGCCACGGGCCGCGCGCGGCGATCACGGAGATCACCGACGAGCAGTGGCACACCGGCCTCGACACCTATCTCCTCAACGTGATCCGGCCGACCCGGCTGGTGACGCCGGTGATGCAGGCGCAGAAGGCCGGCGCCATCATCAACATCTCGACCGCCTGGGCATTCGAGCCGAGCGCGATGTTTCCGACCTCTGCGGTGTTCCGCGCCGGCCTCGCCGCCTTCACGAAGATCTTCACCGACACCCATGCCGCCGACAACATCCGTATGAACAACGTGCTGCCGGGCTGGATCGACAGCCTGCCGCAGACCGATGCGCGGCGCGACAGCGTGCCGATGAAGCGTTACGGCAAGGTCGAGGAGGTCGCGGCGACGGTGTCGTTCCTGGCGTCCGAGGGTGCCGCCTACATCACCGGCCAGAATATCCGCGTCGACGGCGGACTGACGCGCTCGGTGTGAGTCGGCGCGCGGCTTCGCTCCGCCATTCTGGTGCACTTGTCGTAACGCGACGCGCGGCCTGCGCGGTGCGCCGCTGCGGCGGGGCGACGCGTGGCGTTCGGGTCACACTCGTCACTGGTCTTGCGCGATAAGTCACGGACTACGTCACAGTCCATACGAACTGCGCCGCAGACCGAGACGGCGAGCGGTCCACTCCCTATTCCCCAATCTGCGCCGGATGGCTCCCACCGGTGCGCAATTGAAACGCGAGCGTCGATCGCGTGGGGCATGGAGACTCGGAATGAACAAGTTTTTGCTGGCGGTCGCTTCAATTGTGCTCGGCACCGCATCCGCGCATGCGGCCGACCTCGCGGCGCAATACACCAAGGCGCCGGTGATGGCGCCGGCCTACAACTGGACCGGCTTTTACGTCGGCGGCAATGTCGGCGGGCAGTGGGGCAACGCCGATCTGAACACCTCGACCATCTGGACGCCGGCCGGCTATTTCGCCGCCAGCAGCGTCCCCGCCATCAACACGGTCGGCGCCCAAGGCGTCAACAGCTCCAGCGTGACCGGCGGCTTTACCGCGGGCTACAACTGGCAGGTCAACCACGCCGTGCTCGGCCTCGAAGGCGACATCAACTATTTCGGTTTCAAGGGCAGCGCGACGGGCTCTGCGCTCTATCCCTGCTGCGCGCCGACAGGCTTTACCGTGTCGTCGCAGGTCTCGGCCGATTGGCTCGCCACCATCCGCGGTCGCATCGRCTTCCTCGCGGCTCCGACCTGGCTGCTGTACGCGACGGGCGGCGCGGCGATCTCCGAGGTGAAGGGCAATTTCAATTTCACCGACACGTTCTCAGCCGCGACCGAGTCGGCCGCGATTCGCGACACGCGCCTCGGCTGGACCGCGGGCGTCGGCACCGAATATGCCTTCGGCGGCGGCTGGTCGCTCAAGGTCGAATATCTCTACGTCGATCTCGGCCGCGCCAGCGCGACCAGTACCAATCTGGTCGGCGGCGTAACGCAATATCCGAGCAACGTTTACACCCACTCGGTCGATCTCAAGTCGAACATTGTGCGCGTCGGCGTGAACTACAAGTTCGGCGGACCGGTCGTCGCCAGGTACTGAGCATCCCGTTCCTGATCTGGCGCGGAAAGCCCCGGCTCTGCCGGGGCTTTCTGTTGCGAGGGACGGTTCAGTGCGAGGCGACGAGCTTCGCCAGCGCGGGCAGGATCTTGTAGCGAACGATCTCGTGCGGGTATTCGCCGCGATTGGCGAGCAGGACGAAGCCGATCTGCCTGATAGGGACGAGGCCGAGATAGCCGGAGGCATTGTTGAGGCCGCCGGGCTTGTCGACGATGGTGGCGTCGGGGAGGTGGACCGTCTCCCAGGCCATGCCTTGTCCGAATTTGTCGTCGACGCGGAAGGTCTCGCGCTGCGTCATCCGCAGCGCCTCGCGCAAATGCGGTTCGACCGAGCGGTCGTCGACGCAGGCCGCAACGAAGGTCGCGAGATCCCGCGCGGACGAAAACATCTGGCCGGCGCCGGGAAAGTCGAAATAGCTCTGCTGGTTGCCGGGTGGGCCGATCGCCATGCCCTGATCCGAATAGCCTTGCACGACGCGCTGCATCCACGCCGTGTCCATGACGGCGCGGTTGTCCTCGCCGCGCTCCGGCAAAGAGGTCGCATTCATGCCGATCGGCCCAAGGATGCGCTCTTCGAACAGGGTTGTGATCGGAGCGCCGTAGCAGCGCTCGAGCACGAGCTGAAGCAGCACGTAACAGGCATGGCTGTAGATGCGCTGCTTGCCGGGCGCTTCGCCGGCCTGCGGCTTCCAGGCGTTGAACATGTCGATGAACTGCGCCCGCGAGAACGAGTCGTTCGGCCAGGGTGGATGGTCGGTCGACAGCAGCATGCCCGACGTGTGCATGGCGAGCTGGCCGACGGTGACGCGGCGGACATAGTCTCCGGTGAGCTCGGGCAGATATTTCGGCAGGCGGTCGTCGAGCCGCAATTCACTCCGGAGCGAGCCCAGCGCCACCAGCGCCGCCTCGAACGGTTTGCGCAGCGAACCAAGGTTGAACAGCGTGTCCGGTGTGACCGGTCGTCGCGTGCCGTCGTCGGCGAAGCCGTAGTTGAAGAACTCGACATGGCGGCCGGCATAGAGCGCGGCGGCGAGGCCGCCCGGCTGGTCCGGCGTCGCGGTCGGCGCCAGCTCGTTGGCGACGATGTCGCGCATCTGCGCGATCATGTCGGAATCCGCGGATGCGCGGCGCGGCCAGGCCAACGCGAGGGGAACCAGCGCAGCCCGCGCGAGGGCCCGCCGGGTGAGGTGTGATGAGGTGACAACAGACGGCACGGCTCTGACGCATGATGCGATGCGCCCCCTCTCTCTTCTAACGGCGAGGGCTGCGTGTCCCAATTCACGATTGCGCGTTGTGGGTTCCGCCGGCGGGGCTTGCGGAAAAATACTTAGCTTGTGGGCTAACAATTATTGACGCCGGGCGATGGCGGGCCTATAGTTAGCTTCATGGCTAACCAATTATCCCAGCTCGACCATGTCTTCGCAGCCCTTGCCGATCCCACAAGGCGGGCGATCGTGATGCGGCTCTGTGCCGGCGAGGCGTCGGTCGGCGAGCTCGCCGATCCGTTCGAGATGGCGCTGCCGAGCTTCATGAAACACATCCATGTGCTGGAGACGAGCGGGCTCGTTCAGTCGGAGAAATCCGGCCGCGTGCGCACCTGCCGGCTCAGCCCGGACGCGCTCGTCGGCGCGGAGGACTGGTTCCAGCAGCAGCGCGCGATCTGGGAGGCGCGGCTCGACCGGTTCGAGGCTTACGTCATGCAACTGAAGAAAGAGAAGGAGAGGGCGGCCGCCAAGCGACCGTCCCGCACAACCAAACGGAAAGGTTCTGAGTGATGACGAATTCTGCCAATCCCGCTCTGTCGCAATGGTCGATGGACCGCGAGATCGTGATGTCGCGCGTGATCGACGCGCCGCGCGATCTGGTGTTCGAGGCGTGGTCCGATCCAAAACATCTCCCGCAATGGTTCGGGCCGAAGGGCTTCAAGATCGAGACCTTCGAGATCGACGTGCGTGTCGGCGGCGTCTGGCGCTTCAACATGATCGGTCCCGACGGCACCGTCTATCCGAACCGCATGCGCTTCCGCCGCATCGAGCGGCCGTCGCTGATGGAGATGGATCACGGCGTCGACCAGGACGACGATCCCGGCATGTTCCGCTTCACCCTCACCTTTGCCGAGCAGAGCAACGGCAAGACCGTGCTGATGATGCGGCAACTGGCCTCGAGCACCGAGCAGCGCGACGGCATGATCGGCTTCGGTGCCGTCGAATATGGCTACCAGACGCTGGACGAGCTCGCGGCGTATGTTGGTGGGATGAAGAAATAGAGTCCCCGCGTTATTCCGGGGGCCTCGAAGAGGCGCCCCGGAATAAGCTCGGAAACGCATGGGGAGAGCAGCCGCCTTCTCGAATATGACAGCGCGCAGGTCAATTATGACAGCGCCATAACGTAGATTTTTGTCGCGTCGTGCCGCCGATTTATGACAGAATTGCTACCACTAAATGTCATATCGGTTACGGCGGAGCGATTCATGTTGCAGTGGCAGGCGCGGTCAAATCCCCTCGCGTGGTGGTGGGGGTCCCTGACGCTTGTCAGCAGTGCCAACATTCTCGTCTGGTTCATGCTGTACCGCGAGTTCTATCCGACGGTTGCCGGCAGCGCCGGCGGCGGTTCGGATATCGGGCTGATGTTCCTGCTCTGCGCCGGCTATGTGTTCGGCTGCGCGTTCCGATCGTTCCTGCCGCGCGCCGACGTGCAGCGCATCTGCCTGTTCGACACCTGGCTCTCCAGCGTCTTCGTCGGCCGCACCGTCGCGACCGTGGCCGAACTGTGCTTCGTCGCGCAATGGGCGATCATCCTGCATCAGCTGGGTCACATGACGGGCGCGGAGACCGCGGTGAACATCGCGCTGGTGATCGTGCCCATCATCATCGTCGCGGAGTGCTTCTCCTGGTACGCGGTCGTCACCACCAACTTCCTCTACAACGCGATCGAGAACTCGCTGTGGGCGGTGACGTTTTTCCTCGCCGGCATCGCGCTGTGCCGCCTCATGCCGGAATTCCAGGGACCGGTGCGATGGGCGCTGATCGCCGGCATCGTCGGCATCGCCTGCTTCCTCGCCTTCCTCGTCACCGTCGACGTGCCGATGTATCTCAGCCGCTGGCGGGCAGGGCATCAAGAGGGCAACAAGCTCCTCGGCTTCCTCGAAGGTCTGCATGACGTCGCGACGCGCTGGGTGGTGACCCACGACATCGCGCATTGGAAGGGCGAGCTGACCTGGATGTTCCTGTATTTCACCGCTGCGGTGTGGTCGAGCCTCGCGCTCTGCGCGCTCTACGCCATGGAAGGCTATCTCACGCGTTATCTGGCCTGAGCGACCGGGCTTCGCCGAGATCGGCCTGCGTCAGCAGGCCTTGCCGCAGCGCCAGCCGGACCAGCTCGATGTCGGAGCCGACGCCGAGCTTGTCCTTGATCAGCGAATGCAGGTTCGCCACCGTCTTCGGGCTGACGTGGAGCGTCTCGGCGATCTCCTCCGTCGTGTTCTCGGCGAGCAGCAGCCGCAGCACCTCGAACTCGCGCGGCGTGAGCACGTCGGCGGCCGAGCTCTCGCCGCTGATACGGCTGAGCGCGAGCTCGTGGTCGATGTCGGGGCTGACGGCGATCTTGCCGGCGAGCACGTCCATCACGGCGCGCACCAGCGTCTCGGGCGGGCTGGTCTTGGTGACATAGCCCCGCGCGCCGGCGCGGATCGCCTGCACGGCGAAGCCGGCATTCTCGTGCATGGTGAAGACGAGGATCCGTGCCGCCTTGTCCCATTGCCTGATGCGCCTGACGGCCTCGATGCCGCCGATGCCGGGCATGCTCAGATCCATGATGACGAGGTCGGGCGCCTCGGATTTGAACAGACGGTAGGCCTCGGCGCCGTCGGCCGCTTCGGCGACAACGCGAAGCCCCGGCTGCTTCTGGAGCACGGAGCGATAGCCCTCGCGGACGACGGAATGGTCGTCGACCAGCAGAATGGTCGCATCGGCCGCGCTCATGCCGCGCGCTCCAGTGAGTGCCGATCGAGGCCTGCAAGCGGAATGACCACGCGCAGCGCGGAGCCGCCGTTCGGCGCGGCCTCGAAGCTCAACTGGCCACGCAAGGCCGCGACGCGCTCGCGCATGCCGAGCAGGCCCATTCCGGATTTTGCGACGGGATCGTTCGACCGTCCGTCGTCGTCGATCGCAAGTGCGATCTCGTCGGCACGCATCGCAAGCTCCAGGCTTACCCGCGTGGCGCCGGCATGCTTGGCGGCGTTGGTGAGCGCCTCCTGCACGATGCGGTAGAGGCTCGCGCTGATCGTGGCGGGCAGGGTCGCGAACGCACCGTCGAACCGGATCGAAAACCGCGTCTGGCCGCGGCTACGCCCGTTCCAGCCCGCAACCAGGCCTTCGAGGCTCGCCACGAGCCCGAGCTCCTCGACATCAGGCGGGCGCAGCCGGAACAGCGCGCCGCGCAGCGTCTCCATCATGCCGGTTGCGGTCCGCGCGATGCCGTCGCACTCGCCAAGCAGGGAGGGGCAGTCCTGTACGGCGGTCTGGCGGGCGGAGGAGGCGAGCGCGCGGATGGCGGCCAGCGACTGGCCGAACTCGTCATGCAGCTCGCGTGCGAGATGGCGGCGCTCCTCGTCCTGGAGTGCGATCAGTTTCCGCGTCAGCTCGCTGCGCTCGGCCAGCGCGATGTCGAGGCTTTCGGCGAGATGGTTGAAGACGTCGCGGATCGCCGACAGCTCGGCGAGATCGAACGGCGGCAGCCGCGTCGACAGGTCATTGGCGGCGATCCGTTCGAGGCCGGAGCGGATCATGCGGGTGGGGCGCAGCGCACGCGCCAGCGCAGCGTAGACCAGGACGCACAACAGCGGCAGTGCGATCGCAAGTGCGAGCATCAGGCGGCCGGCCTCGTGCCAGGCGTCGGCCGTCTGCACGGCCGGGTCGACCGAGACCACGGTCTCGCCGAGTTTCGTTCCGCGCACGATCACGGGCCGTGCCGCCTCGCGGCCGGGGTCGAACAGGCTGCGATAGAAAGCCACGAAGACTTGCGGCGGCGGGTTCGCCGGGATCGGCGCGCCACTGCAGAATCGCTGGATGATGTCGCCGCTCACGCCGCGGAACGCCAGGCACAGGCCGGGCGTCATCACATAGGCCGAAACGGGGTCGAGGTTGGGAAAGTCCGAGCGCGGGCTAGCCACCCACTGGATCTTGCCCTGTTGCAGCTCCAGCGTCTTGGCCACGATGGCGGCGATGTCGTCGAGGCGCGCATGGGCCGCGCGGTCGGCGGTGATGAGGAAATAGGCGGAGATCGCGGCGAAGCACGCGGCCGATATGGCGGCCACGCGCAACGTCAGACGGACCTTGAGATCGAACCTCGGGCGGTTCCACATCGGCGGGCACCTGGCGCGAACGGAATTGTCGCCGGCGCATTAAACGGCAGAACGCGAGCGGCGGAAAGCACTGCGCATACCGCGGTGCAACGTCGTGAAATTTTCCCGGCCTTGATCGGGACCAGCGCAGCTGCATGGCATGAGGTTGCCGTCCAGATTGCGCCGCCGCTCCACCACACGAGGCCCGCATGCGCCGTATCAGCTTGATCCTCTCTGCTTTCCTCCTCTTCGTCCTCCCGGCGGCCTCCTCGCCTGCCGGCGCCGAGGATGCCATTGGCGTTGCCATGGACGATTTCAGCTACACCGATACGTCCGCCGAGCCGGCCAACCAGACCGCCGCCCATGAGCGGCGGCTGTCGGCGTTCATGGCCGCGCTCAGGCGGGATATCAGTGCGGACGGTCGTTACCGGCCGGTGCCGTCTGCCCAGGACGGCGCGGCATTCAAGGTCATCGGCGGCATCCAGAAGACGAGCACGCTGGTGCAATGGGCCAAGGTCGCCGTCATCGACGTCGGCGCCAGGAAGCTCGTGATGGACAAGCTCTACACCTTCCGCGGCGACAACGATGAATCATGGGAGCGTGCCGAGATTTTCGTGTCTCGCGAGGTCATGGCCGCGCTCGCCACGCCCGCGCCGGTCGCGCTGGCCGTGTTCGATTTCGAGCTCGAGGACACGACCGCCGCCTCGACTGGCACTTCAGCCACGTCGGATGCGTCATATCTGGCCGAGGTCACCGGCAGCGTGCGCGAGGCGCTGGGCCAATCCGGCCGCTACCGCATCGTTGATGCCGGCGGCGAGGCGGTCAAGGCGCGCGCCTTGCGGGATTGCGGTGGCTGCGAGGCGGCGATCGCGCAAAAGCTCGGCGCGGATCAGTCGTTGATCGGCGTGGTGCGGCGGGTCAGCCGCACCGAATACACGCTCGGCTTCCAGGTCCGCGATGCCAGGACCGGTGCGGTGCTGTCACGTGGCGACAGCGGCCTGCGGATGGGTGCGGACTATTCGTGGAAACGGGGCGCGGTCCGGCTGGTCAGCGATAAGCTGATCGGGAGCCAGTAACCGCGATACCAGCCCTAGAACGTCAGCTGCACCTTCATCGACTGCGAGCGGTCACTGGCGAGTTCGAACGCGGCGACCGCGTTTTCGAACGGCATGGTGGCCGTGATCAGCGGTTTCACGTCGATCAACCCTTCGCCCATCAGCCGCACCGCGAGCTCGAATTCGGGGTCGAAGCGGAAGGTGCCGCGGAGCTGCAATTCCTTGGCGACGATGGAGTTGATCGGCAGCGTCATCTCGCCGCCGAGACCGAGCTGCACCAGCGTCGCGCCRGGCCGAAGCACGTCGAGCGCGGTGCGAAGCGCGGCCTGGTTGCCGGAGGCCTCGAACAGGGTGTCGAACACGCCCTTGCCGGCGCGCCAGGGATCGAGCGCTGTGGCATCGGTCGCGACATTGATGGCGTGGGTGGCGCCGAGCTTCTTTGCAACCGCGAGCGGCGCGTCGGCGACATCGGTCACCACGATCTCGGACGCGCCGCCGAAGCGCGAGACCAGGATCATCAGCGCACCGATCGGCCCGCAACCCGTGATCAGCACGCGCTTGCCGAGGAGGGGGCCGGCCTGCTTGCCGGCATGCAGGCACACCGCGAGCGGCTCAGCCACCGCAGCTTCCGCCAGTGTCAGCTTGTCCGCGATCGGCACCGCCTGCGCGGCATCGACCGTGATGAATTCACGGAAACCGCCTTGGACATGGGGAAAACGCATCGCGCTGCCGAGGAAGCGCATGTCGAGGCACTGGTTGCGCATGCCTTCCTGGCAATGCAGGCACTGGCCGCACGGTCTGCTCGGATTGACGGCGACGCGCGTGCCCGGCTTCACATTGGTGACGCCGTCACCGACCGCCGCGACCACGCCCGCGATCTCGTGGCCCAGCGCCATCGGCTGCTGGATGCGCACGACGCCGAAGCCGCCGTGGTGGTAGTAGTGCAGATCGGAGCCGCAGATGCCGCCGTTCGCAATCTTGACGCGGACTTCGCCCGAGGCGGGGGCTGGATCGGGATAGCTGTCGATCCGCAGGTCTTTCGGGGCGTGGATGACGACGGCGCGCATGGTCTCGTTCCCTTGGCTTTCGCGATTACATCGCGGCGATCATGCCGCCATCGACATAGATGATCTGTCCGTTGACGTAGGTCGAAGCATCCGAAGCCAGGAAGATCGCCGCGCCCACCAGTTCGTCCGGCCTGCCCCAGCGCTTGGAGGGGATGCGGCCCATCAGCCAGTTGTTGAAGTCGGTGTTGTTGACCAGCGCCTCGTTCATGTCGGTCAGCATGTAGCCGGGGCCGATCGCATTGGCCTGGATGCCGTGCTGGGCCCATTCCACCGCCATCGAGCGGGTCAGGTTCTTGATGCCGCCCTTGGCCGCGGTGTAGGGCGCGATGGTGGGACGCGCGAGCTCGCTGCCGAGCGAGCCGATATTGATGATCTTGCCGTGCTTGCGCGGGATCATGCGCTTGCCGGCCTCGCGGCCGATCACGAAGGCGCTGGTGAGGTCAGTCTCGATCACCTTGCGCCATTCGTCGGTGGTGAACTCGACCAGCGGCTTGCGGTGCTGGATGCCGGCATTGTTGACGAGAATGTCGACCGCGAGCCCTTCGCGGTCGAAGCGCTCGAAGCCCGCGACGATCGCGGGCTCATCGGTGACGTTGAACGCGGCGCCCTCGGCCTGATGACCGGCGGCGCGAAACTCGGCGACGGCCTGCTCGACGCGCTTGGGGTCGACGCCGTTGATGATGATCTTGGCGCCGGCCTTGGCCATGCCTTCGGCAATGGCGCGGCCGRGCCCGCGGGAGGAGCCGGTCACGAGCGCGGTGCGGCCGGAAAGGTCGAAGAGGGCGGTGCTCATCTCAAGAAATCCTCAGACGTTGGAGCGACGCACGGTCAGATCGGAGCGGTCAAATACGGCGGGCAGAAGGTCGACGCCGAGGCCCGGTCCTTCCATCGGATAGACAAAGCCGTCCTTGATCGTGGGCATCGTGGTGACGAGCTCATTGTACCAGCCCCTGTAGAAGGCGCGTACCGATTCCTGGATCAGCGTGTTGGGCTGGCTGAACGACATGTGGATGGCGGCGATGAAGCCGATCGGGCCGATGCAGTCATGCGGCGCAAACGGGCGGTGATAGGTCTCGGCCATCGCCGCGATCTTGCGGCCCTCGGTGAGGCCACCGGTCCAGCACAGGTCTGCCATCACCACATGCATGGCGTCGCGGTCGAGCATGTCCTTGTAGGGGAAGCGTGAGCCCAGCGTCTCGCTGGCGCAGACCCAGACATCGGTCGAACGGGCATATTCGGCCAGCGCCTGCGGCGAGTTCATCCGGATCGGGTCTTCGTACCAGGTCGGCTTGTAGGGCTCGAGCGCGCGCGCGATCTGCTTGGCGGTCGGCAGGTTCCAGAGCGAGTGGAGCTCGACCATGATCTCCATCTTGTCGCCGACGGCCTTGCGGATCTTCTCGAACGGTTCGATCGCCCGCTTCATCTGGGCTGCGGTGATGTAGAGGCCCTTGTTCTCCTGGGCCGCCGGATCGAACGGCCAGATCTTCATCGCGGAAATGCCGCTCTCCAGCAGGCTTTCGGCCAGCGCGTCGGCGTGGTGCATGAAGCCGTCGAGGTCTTCGTAGGGGCCTTTGGAGGCGCCGAGATTCCAGTTGGCGACGGGGCTGATATTGGTGGAGCGGACATATTGGGTGCCGGCGCAGGTGTTGTAGATGCGCTGCTTGTCGCGGCAGAGGCCGCCGAGCATCTGGTGCACAGGCTGATTGCAGACCTTGCCGAACAGATCCCATAGCGCGATGTCGATTGCGGACGCCGCGCGGTATTCGACACCGGTGGAGGACTGCGCCATCGGCAGGTTCAGCATGTCGCGATGGATCGCCTCGATGTGCAGCGGATTGCGGCCGAGCAGGCGGCCGGCAAARGTGTCGTGGATCTGCGCTTCGACCGCGCCCGCGCCATAGAAGGTTTCGCCGAGACCGATCATGCCCGTGTCGGTGTGAACGCGTACCCAGATGACGTTGGAAAATTCCTCGGTGCGCAGCGTCTCGATTGACGTGATCTTCACGGCAACAGTCCTCCCATCACAGGCGCCTCGCACCTGACGTCTCATTTCGCACTGCAACATGTTGCAGATCGCGCGAACGTCTTACGCCTGCTTGTAATATATCACAACATGTTTTAAGGGTCCCACAACTAAGGCGCCACCCAGCAATGAGAGCGCGGCTGACAGGAGGACGACATGGCACGGCGCAAGCGCGCGCTCGAGGTGGTGAGAAACGAGGACGACGGCGAGGGCAAGCCCTCCCGGCGCAACCGGCTCAACTTCTTCGAGCTGGCTTATCAGAGGATCGAAGAGCTGCTCGTCCACTGCGAGCTTAAGCCCGGACAATTCATGACAATGCTGGAATTGCAGCACATCACCGGCTTCGGGCGCACACCGGTGCATCACGCCGTGAATCGCCTCTCCGCTGACACGCTCATCATCATCCGTCCGCGCCACGGCCTGCACATCGCGCCGATCGATCTTGCGCGCGAGCGGATGCTGCTGGCCTTGCGCCGCGACATGGAGCGCTTCGTCGTGCGGCTCGCGGCGGATCGCGCCAGCCTGTCGCATCGCAATCAGGCGCTGCACATCGAGCGTCTGCTGCGCGAACGCCGCGCCACCCTGACCCTCGACGAATTCAACAGCATCGATCGCCGCATCGACGCGCTGGTGCTGGAAGCCGCCGGCGAGCCCTTCCTGGTGCACACGCTGCGGCCGTTGCACACGCTGTACCGCCGCATCGGCTACATCCACCATCGCTTCATGCCGGGGCAGGCCGAACTGTCAGGCACGATCGATCGCCACCTCGCCATTCTCGTTGCGGTCGCCGGCCGCCACGTCGAGGACGCGGTGAAGGCGAGCGATGCGTTGATCGACTACATGGACCACATGTTCACGGGCATGGAGGCGGGGATCGATCCGCGCCTGCTCGATTGCAGCATCGAGCCGCTGCTCGGCACGTAAGAAAGTTTTGAAGAGAGGACCAAAGATGTTAACGACGGCGATGCCACAACCGACCGCGAGCGAAGCCGCGGTCCGTTACCTCATCACGAACTACAGTCCCAAGGGCAACAAGGTCGGCTGGCTGATGATGGCCTCGATCCTGGTCGAAGCCTGGGATCTCTATTCGATCGCCTTCGTGCTGATCTTCATCAAGGAACAGTACAATCCCGATCCGCTGATGCTGGGTCTTGCCGCCGCCGGCACGCAGGGCGGCGCCCTGATCGGCGCGCTGCTCGGCGGCTGGCTCTCCGACAAGATCGGCCGCCGCGTCATGTTCCTGGTGACGATGGTGCTGTTCATCGTGCTCGCGCTGGCGCAGGCCTTCGTGCCGAACGTGACCTGGCTCATCGTGATCCGCTTCCTGCTCGGCATTCCGCTCGGCTCGGATATTTCGACCGGCTACACCTACATCATGGAATCCATGGCCAAGGGTGAGCGCGAGGTCATGGGCAATCGCTGGCAATTCATGTTCGCCGTCGGTGAAGTTCTTACCATCGGTGTCATCGTGATCTTCCTGCTGATCGACATGCAGCACGAGATGCTGTGGCGCGTGACGCTCGGTCTCGGCGCGGTTCCGGCGCTGATTATCCTGATCATGCGTCACGACGTGCCGGAGACGGCGGTGTGGCTGGTGCAGAAGGGACGTTACCGCGAGGCCAAGAAGGTCGCGCGCGAGATGTTCAACGACAATCTCGACATGTTGCCGGACCACGACGTGAAGGTGCCGAAGGTCAGCACACGTGCCTTCATCGCCGACCTCAGGAAGGACCCGATCCGCTGGCGCGCCACGATCTACGGCTGGATCGCCTGTTTCGCGCAAGGCAGCGAGTTCTCGACCTTCGCATTCTATCTGCCGGTGCTGTTCGTGATGGTCGGCGTGTCGAGCGTGCTCGGCATCAACCTGGTGACGATGGCGCTGTTCTCCTTCGCGGCCCTGTCCGGCTGGGTCGGTCCGCTGCTGACGCCAAAAATCGGCCACCGCGGCATCTCGATCGCCGGCTTCAGCATCGTGCTGGCTTCGCTGCTGGTCGCTGCCTTCGCGCTCTACACCGACAACAAGATCCTGCTGCCGTTCGCGGCGGCCGCCATGTTGTGGGGCCACTACTGGGACGCGTCGAACTGCATGACGATCCCGACCATGGTTGCGAAGCCCAAGTATCGCGGCACGGCCAGCGGCTTCGCCTACATGTTCGTGAAGCTGCCGTCGTTCCTGGCGATCTTCCTGTTCCCGACGGTATTCGCCGCGATCGGGCAGGCCAATGCCACGCTGATGGTCGCGATCTTCCCGCTGATCGGATTGCTCGCCGCAATCTTCATCCTGCCGGAAGTCTACGGCTACGAGAACGACTGACGCGTTGCCCGGTCGCGGCCTTGTGGCCGCGATCGGCTTTTCCCGCTACGGGCTCAGGAAGACGGGATTGATCCCGGACCCATGGCCGAGCAGGCCGATCGCCTGAAGCTGGGCGCTGTGGAGGTCGATCTCCACGATCGCGAACAGGGTCAGCAGCACCACGACCGAGACGACGAGCAGGGGGTGATATGTCCCGCCACCTTGTTCCGGCGCGGTGAAGCTCCGAAACGACCGACGTAGGGAAAAACTCTGCGGCAATGCCTTTGATTGAATCTGCATGATGGACCTCCGTGCCGCGCCGTATGAGACTGCGCGACGCGAAGAAGCATAGGTCCGGCTTTGGCGGCGACATTGATGCGCCGCAAATTGCACGCGATTACCGGATCGCAGCCGCAAGCGCTGCGATCAAGGCGGGTGGCGTCACCAGCAGCCCCAGCTTGAGGAACGGCCAGGCGCCGACCTCGATTTTTTCGCGGCGGAGCGCGACCAGCCACAGGATGGTCGCGAGCGAACCGGTGATCGAGAAATTCGGTCCCAGGTCGACGCCGATCAGGATGGCGCTGACGACCGAGGTGGGCAGGTGATCGGCGGCCAYGATCGACCCGGCGACGAGGCCGACCGGCAGGTTATTGGCAATATTGGTGGCGATGGCGGTGGCGATCCCAACGCTCCAGCCGGCCCCGGGTACGGACTGCGCGACGGCCTCGTGCAGAAGTGCGCTGAGATGGCCGATCACGCCAGTCTTCACCAGTGCTTCCACCATCACGAAAAGCCCGCCGACCAGCGGCAGCACGCTCCAGGACACGTGCTTCAGTACCGACATGGGCGACTGACGGCTGAGCAGCAGGACGAGGCCGGTCGTCACGGCGCCGCAGATGAAGGTCGGCGGGCCAAGCTGCTTGTCGAGCGCGGAGGCCGTGATCAGCACCACGCCGATCGCAGCAATGCCGATCGCGGTCAGCTTGCCGCCGCGGCTGAGCGCCTTGTGCGGCACGCGGCGCTCGATGATCTCCTGTTTCAGCGCGCGATGCTGGGTGATGCGCAGTACGACAAAGGTCAGCACGATCGAGGCGAGCGAGGGCAGGGCGAACTGACGCAGCCATTCGGTCAGATGCGGCATGCGCGCGCCGAACACCACGAGATTGGCGGGGTTCGAGATCGGCAGCACGAAGCTTGCGGCGTTCGCAATGAAGGCGCAGACGAACAGATAGGGCAGCGGCTTGGCGCCGGCCGCGCGCGTCGCAGCGTAGACGGCGGGTGTCAGCACGATCGCGGTGGCGTCATTGGAGAGCAGCACGGTGACGACGGTGCCGACGAGATAGATCAGCAGAAACAGCCGCTGAGGTGAGCCGGCCGCATATTCGACGGCGAGGGCGGCGAGATAGTCGAACAGGCCTTCGAGCCGGGCGAGCTCGGCGATCAGCATCATGCCGATCAGGAAGAGATAGACGTCGACGCCTTTCTCGATGCCCGTGAGCGCGTCCTGCCTCGGCAGGAGGCCGAGCAGCACCAGGGCACCGGCGCCGATCACGGCCCAAATCGCCTCGGGCAGGCGAAAAGGCCGGATGATGACGCCTGCGGTCGCGGCGACGATGATGCTCCAGGCYCAGATGGCGTCAGACGGCACGTTCAGTCCTTGAGGTTGGGTCGGTTCATTCGGCAGCGATAACCGATGCTGGAGCCGCTGTCTTCCCCTGTACCTGCAAGGTGCCACGCCGGGTCTCGGGCAAGGCGAGGAGGCAGACGACGGCGCCGATCGCGGCGACCGCGCCAAGCGTGATGAACGCCGCGCTGTAGCCGGCGCCGACCACGACGAGGCCCGCAAGCGTCGTCGACAGCGCCGCGCCGATGCTCTGGGCGGTGATGACGGCGCCCTGCGCGACGTTGAAGCGGCCGGTGTTGCGCGTGAGGTCGGCGACGATGACGGGGAAGATCGCGCCAAAGATGCCGGCGCCGACACCGTCCAGAAGCTGCACGCCGACCAGCCAGAACGGATTGTCGGAGAGTGTATAGAGTGCGCCGCGAATGGGCAGGATCAACAATGCGGCGAGGAAGAAGCGCTTGTGGCCCCAGCGGTCGGCCTTCGCGCCGACCAGCATCGCGAACGGCACCATTACAATTTGAGCTGCGACGATGCAGGCCGACATCAGGCTGGTGCCCATGGTCTTGTCCTGCAGCGCGAGTTTCTGCCCGACCAGCGGCAGCATGGCCGCGTTGGACAGGTGAAACAGCACGACGCAGACCGCGAAGACGAGGAGGGGGCGGCAGGTCAGGAGCACCGCGAGACCTGAGGGCTGTTCCGGCTGGTCACCGGTATCGGCGTCGTGCAGCCCGCGGGCGAGGTCGTGGTCGATGGCGCGAGCGGGGATTGCGAGAATGCTCACGAGGCTTGCGACCGCCATGGCAGCGAGAAGGTAGAACACCACGGTCGGGCCGAACCAATAGGCGGAAAGTCCCGCCAGCCCGGCGGCGACTGCATTGCCGGCGTGATTAAAGGTCTCGTTTCGGCCGATCCGCCGGGTGAAGGCGGCATGACCGAAGATGCCGAGCGAGACGGCGGCGATCGCCGGCGGAAAGATCACTGCGGCGGCCTGCGCGATGCCCTGCGAGACCGCGACCGGCAGGAAGGTGGGAAACAGCGGCAGCGACAGTGACGCCAGCGTCACCATGATGGCGGCGATAACCATCGCCAGCCGCTTCGCCCGCGTCGCATCGACCAGCGCGCCAGCCGGCGTCTGCGCCACGATGCCGGCAACGGTCGCGATCGACATCACGAGGCCGATGCGCGCCTCGTCCCAGTGCTGCTCGGTGAGGAGATAGACGGCGAGATAGGGCCCAAGCCCGTCGCGGACGTCGGCGAGGAAGAAGTTGGCCGCATCCAGCGCGCGGCCGGCGCGTCTCGTCTGGTCGGTGGGGTGATGGGAGGCTTGGCTCGACATCGGTCTCTCGATCGAGGCTGGGAAGCGACCGGCCAGAAACCGATCTCACGCCACCTTTGTTCCGCCCTTCAAAACTTCACGGCCAGCAGCACCGCGCCGGCGCCGATCATGGCGATGCCAAGCCAGCCCTGTCCAGTCGGACGCTCGCCGAGAAAGGTGAAGGCGAAAAGGGCTACCAGCACGACGCTGAGCTTGTCGATCGGCGCCACCAGCGTCGCGGGGCCAAGCTTCAGAGCACGGAAATAGCACAGCCAGGACGCGCCGGTCGCAAGCCCGGACAACACCAGGAATAGCCAGGTCTTCGACGAGACCGCCGACGGCACCGCGAATTGTCCGGTGAAGAACAGCAGCACCGAGAAGGCGAGCAGCACCACGATCGTGCGGATGAACGTCGCCAGATCCGGATTGATGTTCTCGACGCCGACCTTGGCGAAGATCGCGGTGAGCGCCGCAAAGCAGGCCGAGAGCAGCGCCCAGGTCTGCCAGGCGGAGAAGAGGGCAGGTTTCATCGATTATTACTCACCTTGCCGCCGCCAACTTCTCCGTGATCGCCTTGCGCAAAATGCGCGACAGCGACTCCACCGAATACGGCTTCTGGATCAGCTCGAACCCGCGATGCGCGTTCTCGGCGAGGACGTTGCTGTAGCCGCTTGTGAGCACAACGGGCAGGCCCGGATAGCGCTCGCGGATGACGCCGGCGAGCTCGACGCCGTTCATGCCGGGCATGATGACGTCGGAGAAGACGAGGTCGACGGCGAATTCGTTCTCGCCGAGAATGCCGAGCGCCGCATTGGCGTTGGCGACCCGGCGGACGACATAGCCGAGATCTTCCAGCAGCTCGGTCGAGAACTGGCCGACGTCGTCATTGTCCTCGACCACGAGCACGCGATAGCCGCGCCCGGTGGTGGCGGCTTCGCTGGTCAGTGCCGCAGCGTCCTTCTCCGCGGCGGGACTGTGCGCCTGCGGCAGATAGATGGTGAAGGTCGCGCCTTCGCCGCGCGTGCTCGTCACCGCGATGTCGCCCTCGGACTGCTTTGCGAAGCCGAAGGCCTGGCTGAGGCCGAGGCCGGTGCCCTTGCCGACCTCCTTGGTGGTGAAGAATGGCTCGAAGATGGCGTCGATGTTTTCAGGGGCGATGCCGCTGCCGGTGTCCGCAACCGAGATCGCGACATAGTCGCCGCCGCGCGCCGACTGCGCACGCAGGCTCGGGATGCCCGCGACCTTGCGCACGGCGATGGTGAGGCGGCCTTCGCCATCCATGGCGTCGCGGGCGTTGATGGCGAGGTTGATCAGCGCGGTCTCGAACTGCGCGATGTCGGCCACCGTGAAGCAGTCGGCATCGTTCACCTCGACGGCGATCGCGATGCGGCCGCCGACCAGCGGCCGGACCAGTTGCGCCACGGCCTCGACCTGGCTGCCGACGTTGAAGATCTGCGGCTTCAGCGGCTGCCTGCGCGCAAAGGCCAAAAGCTGCGCGGTGAGCTTGGAGGCGCGCTCCACGGTGTCGGAGATGGCGTCGACATAGCGGCGGCGGCGTTCTTCCGGCAGCTCGCGGCGGCGCAGGAAGTCGGTCGCGGAACGGATGATGGTGAGGAGGTTGTTGAAGTCGTGGGCGACGCCGCCGGTGAGCTGGCCGATCGCCTCCATCTTCTGCGACTGCCGCAGCGCTTCCTCGCCGCGACGGCGCTCGGTGATGTCGACGGCCTCGGGCACCGCACCGGTGATATTGCCGTGGCGGTCGAGCACCGGACGCATGCCGAAGTCGAAATCGCGCTCCCCGATGGGCAGGCGCAGGCGCATCTCCAGTCGCACCGCTTCGCCTCTGAGCACGGTGTCGAAGGCCTCGCGCACGACAGCGCTCATGCCCTGGGTCTGGTTGAACCAGGGCGTGTCCCAGAACGGTTTGCCGATGACGTCGCGGGCCTCCACGCGAATGCCATCGAGCGCAGTCCGGTTCGCGTAGAGCAGCTCGCCCCTGAGATTGACCAGCCCCTGATACTGGTTGCTTGTCTCCAGGATCGCGCGCAGCCGCGCCTCGTTGGATTCGAGCTCGGCGGTGCGCTCGGTGATGCGCTCCTCCAGCGTCTCGTTGAGTCGCCTCAGCTCGATCTCGGCCTGCTTGGCGGCGGTGATGTCGTGGGCGACGCCGATGAAGCCGATATGCTTGCCGGTCGGGTCCCAGCGCGGCTGCGATTCCGAGCGCAGCCACCGCCATTCACCGCTGGCGTTCTTGTAGCGCGCTTCCAGCACGAACGGCTTCAGCGACGCTTCGCCCTGGACGGATTGCTGCAGCACATGTGGCAGGTCGTCCGGATGCAATATCTTGCGCCAGTCGAAATCGATGGCCCGGTCGTAGGGCAGGCCGATGAAGTCGACATAGGCCTGGTTGGCGAAGGAGCGCGTGCGGTCGAGCTTCGTGACCCAGATCGGCACCGGCGCGCTGTCGGCGATCAGCCGGAAACGCTCCTCGCTCTCGCGCAGCGTCTCGCGCGCGAGCGCCTGGGCGGTGATGTCGATATGGGCGCCGACGAGGCGAATGGCGCGGCCGTCACTGTCGCGCTCGAACTTGGCGACGACGCGGATCCAGCGGGTCTCGCCGTCGTTGGGGCGGATGATGCGGTATTCGGCGGTGTAGTCTTCGTTCGTCCCGGCCAGCGCATCGAGGAAGTGCTTGACCGCGGCGTCGCGATCCTCGGGATGGATGCGGTTGACCCAATCCTCATGCGACTCGTCGGTGGCATCCGCCGGCAGCCCGTGGAGCATCAGATATTCCGGCGAGCGGCGGTTCTTGAAGCCTTCGCGGAAGTCGACCTCGAGGCCGCCGACCTTGCCGATGCGCTGGATACGCGCCAGCTCTGCCTCGCGCTCCTGGAGCGCGTGATAGGCGTTGTCGCGCTCGCGCGCGATCTCTTCGAGGTGCTGGCGCAGCCTTTCGGCGGCGCTGGTATCGGGCAAGGGATCGTTCAAGGTGTCGGCCGTTGTGATGCAAGAGCGCACGTGCCGGGCCGATATTCCCACAGACAAAGCGTGATAGCCATTACTCAAAAGGGGATAAGGACGGAAAGGGCCACCGATCGCAGGGGCGGGTATGAACGAACGCCGGGTCTGGCTATTTGTTCCCGAATGTTGGAACGATGAGCCCCCGCGCGCGTATTTGCGAGGCGTCGCAACTCTTAATCATAAGACTCCCTTCCCGAAGAGGCTAAATCTTGAAGCTCTTTGTCTGCCAGGACTGCGGCAACGTTCTCTATTTCGAGAACCGCGCCTGCGAACGCTGCGGCCACCGCGTCGCGTTCCTGCCGGAGAAGGAGACGATGTCGGCGATCGAGCCCGACGGCGAGGCCTGGATGACGCTCGCCGACAAGGGCAAGGGGCGGATGCTTTGCCGTAACGCCGAATACGACGCGTGCAACTGGCTGACGGATGCGGGCGATACCACCGGCTATTGCCGCGCCTGCCGCCACAACGGCATCGTGCCCGATCTGTCCGATCCGGTTCAGCTCGCCGGCTGGCGCGAGTTGGAGGTGGCGAAACACCGGCTGTTCTATTCCCTGATCCGCTGGAAGCTGCCGCTCCAGACGCGGCAGGAAAATCCCGAACATGGGCTGATCTTCAATTTCCTCGCCGACGATCCGAACAGCGGCCAGAGGATCATGACCGGCCACGATAACGGCCTGATCACGATCGCGCTGACCGAGACCGACGAGATCGAGCGCGAGCGGCGCAGGCTCGAGATGGGCGAGCCCTACCGCACGCTGCTCGGGCATTTCCGCCACGAGGTCGGCCATTACTTCTGGGACGTGCTGGTGCGCGAGGGCGGCAGGCTGGAGCAATGCCGCGCCGTGTTCGGCGACGATTCCGCCGATTACGGCCAGGCCTTGCAGCTCCATTATGCCGAAGGCGCGCCGCCGGACTGGCAGCAGACCTACGTCTCGGCCTACGCCACCACGCATCCCTGGGAGGATTTCGCCGAGACCTGGGCGCACTACCTCCACATCGTCGACACCCTGGAGATGGCCTCCGAGTTCGGCATGGAGGTGCGCCCCCGGGTCGATCGCGACGGGGAGTTGACGGCGCGCATCCGTTTCAACCCCTATGAGACGAGGGACGTCGAGGCGCTCGTCAATGCATGGCTGCCCTTCACCTTCGCCATCAACAGCGTCAACCGCGCCATGGGGCTGCGCGATCTCTATCCGTTCATCCTGTCTCCGGCGGTGGTCGGCAAGCTGGGCTTCATTCACGGCTTGGTCAGGGACGTGGCCAAGGCCGCGAAGCCGTAGGTGCGCTCAGGGGCTCACCAGGCCCATTTCGGTCTTGCGCTGGTACGCCAGAGGGCGCGGATTTAGACCGTTGCCTCCGGCCGATTTTGATGTACCACGGGGGTCACACGGCCCGTCCCCGCAGGCCCCAACGGCCAGGGAAGGGTCCCGCCCAAGGTCGAGACTCAAGAAAAGCATGTTCAAACGCATTCTGATCGCCAATCGCGGCGAAATCGCCTGCCGGGTCATCAAGACCGCTCGCCGCATGGGAATTCAGACGGTTGCGGTCTATTCCGAGGCCGACCGCGATGCCCTCCATGTCGAGATGGCCGACGAGGCCGTGCTGATCGGCCCGCCCGCAGCCGCCGAGAGCTATCTGGTGATCGAGAAGATCGTGGAGGCCTGCCGCAAGACGGGCGCCGAGGCCGTGCATCCCGGCTATGGCTTCCTGTCCGAGCGCGAGGCGTTTCCGCGCGCGCTGGAGGCTGCCGGCATCGTCTTCATCGGCCCGAACCCGGGCGCGATCGCCGCGATGGGCGACAAGATCGAATCCAAGAAGGCCGCCGCGAAGGCCAAGGTCTCGACCGTGCCGGGCTATCTCGGCGTCATCGAGGACGACAAGCACGCGGTGAAGATAGCCGACGAGATCGGCTATCCCGTGATGATCAAGGCCTCCGCCGGCGGTGGCGGCAAGGGCATGCGCATCGCGCATTCGAAGAGCGAGGTTGCCGAGGGCTTCAACCTTGCCAAGGCCGAGGCGAAAGCCTCGTTCGGCGACGACCGCGTCTTCGTCGAAAAATTCATCGTCGATCCCCGCCACATCGAGATCCAGGTGCTGGGCGACAAGCACGGCAACGTCATCTATCTCGGCGAGCGCGAATGCTCGATCCAGCGCCGCAACCAGAAGGTCATCGAGGAGGCGCCGTCGCCGCTGCTCGATGAGGCCACCCGCCGCAAGATGGGCGAGCAGGCCGTCGCGCTGGCCAAAGCGGTGAATTACGACTCCGCCGGCACCGTCGAATTCGTCGCAGGGCAGGACAAGAGCTTTTTCTTCCTGGAGATGAACACGCGCCTTCAGGTCGAGCATCCCGTCACCGAGCTCGTCACCGGCATCGACCTCGTCGAGCAGATGCTCCGCGTCGCCGCCGGCGAGAAGCTCGCGATCAGCCAGAAGGACGTTACGCTCACCGGCTGGGCGGTGGAATCCCGCCTCTACGCCGAGGACCCGTTCCGCAACTTCCTGCCCTCGATCGGGCGCCTCGTGAAGTATCGCCCGCCGGCCGAAGCCAGCCAGGACGGCATCACCGTGCGCAACGACACGGGCGTGCAGGAGGGCGGCGAGATCTCGATCTATTACGATCCGATGATCGCCAAGCTCGTCACGCATGCGCCGTCGCGCGCGGCTGCGATCGAGGCGCAGGCCACCGCGTTGGATTCGTTCTATGTCGAGGGTATCAGGCACAACATCCCGTTCCTGTCGGCGCTGATGCACCATCCGCGCTGGCGCGAGGGACGGCTCTCGACCGGTTTCATCGCCGAGGAATTCCCCAAGGGCTTTGCCGTGCGCGTGCCCGAAGGCGAGGTCGCGCGGCGGATCGCCGCGGTCGGCGCCGCCATCGACCACGTGTTAGGGGAGCGCAAGCGGCAGATCTCGGGACAGATGGGCGGCCGCGTCGTGCAGCGCGAGCGTCGCCGCGCGGTCTGGCTCGACCGCCAGGAGATTCTGCTCGAGGTCGGACGCGAGGGTGAGGCGATCGCGATCCGGTTCGTCGATGCCGAAGGCAAGGCCGGCAATGCGCATCTGCTGCAGTCGCCGTGGAAGCCGGGCGATCCGGTCTGGCAGGGCACCATCGACGGCCATTTCGTCGCGGTGCAGGCGCGCCCGATCGCCAACGGCATCCGCCTTGCGCACCAGGGCGTCGAGGTGCCGGTCTATGTCTGGACCGAGGCGGAAGCAGCCTCGGCACGGCTGATGCCGGTGACCACGGCCTCCGACACCGGCAAGAAGCTGCTTTGCCCGATGCCAGGCCTCGTGGTCTCGATCGCGGTGACCGAAGGGCAGGAGATCAAGGCCGGCGAGACGCTCGCGGTGATCGAAGCCATGAAGATGCAGAATGTGCTCCGTGCCGAGCAGGACGGTACGGTGAAGAAGATCCACGCCAGCGCGGGCGCGACGCTCGCGGTGGACGCGCTGATTCTGGAGTTTGCGTAAAGCAAGTGAGTGGGGCCCTCACTGGCCCCACCAACACCGTCATTGCGAGCGCAGCGAAGCAATCCAGACT
>NZ_JBFRFR010000094.1:0-28379 GCF_052114925.1 Bradyrhizobium sp. 2TAF36
GGATCGGGCGGATCGGGCGGCCGCAAATGGATGTGCGCGGGAAGGGGTGAGGTTCTCAGCTCTTGGAGTGACGGGCGATAGAGTGGCGCGCCTCTCTCCACATCGTCATTGCGAGCGCAGCGAAGCAATCCAGACTGTCGCCGCGGAGACAGTCTGGATTGCTTCGTCGCTTCGCTCCTCGCAATGACGGGGAGGTCGCCTCACACCGACGCCAGCCTCCTATACAGCGCGCTATAACTGCCGGCCGAGATGCTCCAGGAGAACGAACGTCCCATCGCGCTGCGACGCATGGAGTCGAGCTGGTCATGCGCCACGAAAGCTGAGAAGGCGCGGCGGACGCCGCCGAGGAAGGACGCGCGCGAGGGCTGCGAGAACAGAAAGCCGGTCTCGCCGTCGGTGATGGTTTCGGCCAAGCCGCCGGTCTGGTGACCGATCGGGAGTGAGCCGAAGCGCTGGGCGTACATCTGGCTGAGCCCGCACGGTTCGAAGCGCGACGGCATCAATGTGAAATCGCTGCCCGCGAAGATGCGCCGCGCCTGGGCGTCGTTGAAGCCGATCGTGACCCCGATCGCGTCGGGGCGGCGGCGATGCGCGTCGATCAGCGCCTGCTCGAGCGCCGGCTCGCCGGAGCCGGTGACCACGATCTGCCCGCCGGCATCGATGATCTCGTCGGCGGCCGACAGCACGAGGTCGATGCCCTTCTGGTGCACGAGGCGTGCGACGATCGCGAACATCGGCCCGCGCGAGACCGCCAGGCCAAACTGCTTGCGGATATAATCCGCATTGGCCTTCTTGCCGACCCAGTCGCCGGCGCCGAACTGCTGGGCCAGCTGGGAGCAGGAGCGCGGGTCCCAGCTCTCGTCGATGCCGTTGAGGATGCCGGTGAGCTCGGCCGCGTCGGAGCGGACACGAAGCAGGCCTTCGAGGCCGCAGCCGAATTCCTCCGTCGTGATCTCGCGTGCATAGGTGCCGCTCACGGTAGTGAGGTGCGAGGCATAGACCAGCCCGGCCTTGAGGAAGGAGAGCTGGTCGTAGAATTCGACGCCGTCGATATGGAAGGAACTCTCGGGGACGCCGATCCGCCGCAGCGAGTCCTTCGGGAAGAGTCCCTGGTAGGCGAGGTTGTGGATGGTCAGGATCGACGGCAGCCTGGCCCCGCGCCACGCGAGGTAGGCCGGCACGAGCGAGGCCTGCCAGTCATTGGCATGGACCAGGTCTGCTGCCCAATTCTTGTCCAGCTTGCCCATGGCCAGCTCAGCGGCAGCCGAGGCAAAGCGCGCGAAGCGGATGTCGTTGTCCGGCCAGTCGCGTCCGGACTCGTCGCCATAGGGATTGCCGGGCCGGTCGTAGAGTTGTGAGCACAACAGCACATAGACCGGCAGCCCGTCCTTGGTCGCAGCCCGCCCGAGCGAGCAGGCCGGCATCTCCGCAAACGCCGGGCAGCGGCCAACGATCTGAATATGCGTGAGTTGTTCGATGATGTCGCGGTAGCCGGGCAACATGACCCGGATATCGGCGAGAGGGCGAAGCGCCCTGGGAAGTGCAGCGGAAACGGCGCCGAGTCCGCCAACGCGGACGAAATCGTCCATCTCGGTTGTGACGAACAAGACCCTCAAGAACAGCTGCCCTCTTCCGATCCCGTCTGTTGCTATGCAAGAACGGGTCCAGTTGTCCTGGAATTCCCAAGCCCGCCCGTGAGACGCGTCCGTTCGGTAAAGACTTTCCTACGCACCCGCCGCCCTCTAGGGTCGGCGCATCAACAAGAGAGAACTTCGATAGTTCCTAAGAGGCCGAGGGGCGCAGCAGGCATGCCGTTAGCAGATAAGCATGAGGGGACGACGACAAAGGCCTTCGCGGGCCTCAGGGTCCTGGATTTTTCGACCACCATCGCCGGCCCCCACTGTGCGCGGATGCTTGCCGACATGGGCGCCGAGGTCATCAAGATCGAGACCGACGGCGGCGAGACGATGCGCACCCGGCCGCCGCTGCGCAAGGGGTGCAGCACCGTATTCGGCCAGCTCAACGTCGGCAAGAAAAGCGTCGTGCTCGATCTCAAGTCCGAGGAGGGCAAGGAGGCGGTGCGCCGGCTCGCCGCGACCGCCGATATCCTGGTCGAGAACTTTCGCCCCGGCGTGATGCACCGGCTGCGGCTGGACTATGACCGCCTGCGCCCGGTCAATCCCAAGCTGATCTATTGCTCGATCTCGGGCTACGGCCAGACCGGTCCCTCGGCCGAGCTGCCGGCCTACGCGCCGGTAATCCATGCGGCCTCCGGCTACGACATGGCGCATCTCGCCTATCAGCCCGGCCGCAGCCGGCCGGATTATTGCGGCATCTACCATGCCGACGTCGTCACCGGCACTTACGGTTTCGGCGCGATTGCGTCGGCGCTCTATCAGCGCACGGTGACCGGGCAGGGCCAGCACATCGACGTCTCGATGCTGGAATCGATGCTGACCTTGACGGTGGTCGAGCTGCAGAGCTCGCAATTCGCGGTGAAGCCACCGCCGCGCCCGATGTTCGGGCCGACCGAGACGGCCAATGGCTATGTCATGATCACGGTCGCGAGCGAGAAGACGTTTCAGTGCCTGATGGGTGTGATCGGCCGTCCCGAATGGATTTCCGATCCGCGCTTCTCCACCTACGCCGCGCGCCGCGAGAACTGGGCCGACATGATGGACGGCGTCGAGGCCTGGTCGCGGCCGCTCACGACCGACGCGTGTCTTGTCGCGCTTGGCGCGGCTGGTGTGCCGGCCTCGGCCTATCGCACCGCGTCCGAGGCGCTGGCCGATCCGCAACTCGCGCACCGGCAGGCGCTCTCGTCCGTCGAGGACGAGGGTGGCTCGTTCCAGGTGCTCAATCTGCCGTTCCGGATGTCGGGCGCCGACACCACGCCCGCCAAGACGATGGCCGTGCTCGGCGAGCACACGGACGAATTGTGCGAGGAGATCGGCCTCGCCGGCGATGCGCCAATTCCGTCAGGCAAAACGGCTGCGACAAACTGAGCGCATCGCAGCACCACTACAGCGTTTGATCACTCGCGTGTTCCTCTTGCCGTGGCGAACATTTATCGCCAATCTCGCCCGAGTCATTCAACGATCCGAAACATCGGACGAGGGATCCCGGGAGGAACCATGACGAACCTTGCTGCCGCGGCGCGCAAGCACGCGCCGATTTTCCTTGTTGCGGCATTTGCTCTCCTTCCGCCGGCTGAGCCGGCACAGGCGCAGAAGGCGGGCGGCAGCATCACCGTCGGTCAGGAGCTGGAGATTACGGGCTTCGATCCGCTCAAGGTCGGGGTCTACGACACCTCGACCTTCACCGCTGCGGCCGCGATCTTCGATACGCTCACCACGCTCGACGACAAGGGCGAGGCCGCGCCCAAGCTGGCAGTGTCCTGGACCCATTCCGACGATTACAAGACCTGGACCTTCAAGCTGCGCCAGGGCGTGAAATTCCACGACGGCACGCCGTTCAATGCGCAAGCCTTCAAGGAGAACTTCGATCGGCAGAAGGACCCCGCCAACAAGTGCCGCTGCGCCTTCTACATCACCAACGTTAGGGAGGTGCAGGCGCCCGACGAATATACTGTCGTCTACAATCTCACCGATCCTTCCGTGAATTTGCCGGCGACGAACACCATCCAGAGCCAGAACAACGTCGTGCATTCGCCGACGGCGTGGAAGACCAAGGGCGACGACTACAATCGCAATCCCGTCGGCACCGGTCCCTACATCCTGAAATCATGGACGGCCGGCGATCGCATGGTTCTGGAGAAGAACCCGGGCTACTGGGACAAGGGCCGTCCCTATCTCGACCGCATCATCCTGAAGCCGCTGCCCGACGCCCAGTCGCGTTTCGCCTCGCTGCAATCGGGCGAGGCCGACATCATCTGGGACGACGAGAACGACGCTGACAACATCATGAAGGCGCAGAAGGACTCCAAGCTCACCGTGCACACCTATAAAGGCTCGGGCGCGCAGGTCTATGCCTTCAACACCAAGGTGGCGCCGTTCGACGACGTCCGCGTGCGGCAGGCGCTGGTGATGGCGATCGACCGCCCGAAGATGTCGCAGGCGATCAGCAACGGCCTGAGCCGGCCCGCGACCAATCCCTACGGCGACGGCTCCTGGGTCAAGTGCAAGGACGACGGCGCGCTGCCGTTCGACGTCGAGAAGGCCAAGGCGCTGATCAAGGAGTATGGCAAGCCGGTCGAATTCAAGACGATGGTGACTGCGACGCCCCGCGGCCGCATGATCGGCCAGGTGCTCCAGCAATTCTGGAAGCGCGCCGGCGCCAACATGGAGATCGAGCAGGTCGACCAGGCCACCATCCCGCCGCGCGCCTTCATGCGTCAGTTCCAGCTCATACCCTGGCGCATCGTCGACCTCGCCGATCCCGATCCGCAGATGTATGCGAACTTCCGCAGCGGCAGCCCGCTGGCGCTGGCCAACTTCGCCGATCCGGAGCTCGATCGGCTGCTCGACCACTCCCGCGTCACCGCCGATCCCGCCGCGCGTATCGAGGACTATTGCGCGATCAGCCGCCTGATCAACAAGGAGGCAATCTGGTTCTGGACCTTCCAGAACACCTATTACGCGCTGTCGAGCGCCAAGCTGAAGGGCTTTCCGRAAATCTACAACGGCGTGATCGACGTCTCGACCACCTGGCTGGAATGACCGCGCGATGCTGAACTTCGTCGTGCGGCGGCTCCTTGCCATCCTGCCGGTGCTGCTCGCCGTCTCGCTGCTCACCTTCCTGATCGCCGCGTTGCTGCCGGGCGACCTTGCCTATGTCATCCTCGGCGATCAGGCGACGCCGGAGAATGTCGCGGCGCTGCGCCGTGACATGGGGCTCGACCAGCCGCTGTGGTGGCGTTACCTGAGCTGGCTCGGCCATGTCCTTCAGGGCGATCTCGGCCGCTCCTTCCGCACCGGGCAGACGGTGTTGCAGGCGGTGGCCGAGCGCATTCCGGTCTCGCTCGAGCTGATGCTGATGGCCGAATTCATCGGGCTCCTGATCGGCGTTCCGCTCGCGATCGCCTGCGCTGCGCGCGCCGGTGGCGCCTTCGACCGCTTCATGACCGGCAGCGCCTTCGCCATGCTGTCGATGCCGTCCTTCCTGATGGCAATTTTGTTGATCTATCTGTTCGCGGTCGAGTTGCGCTGGCTGCCGGCGACCGGCTATGTGCCGTTCACCGAGGAGCCGCTGTCGAACCTGCGCTTCTTCGTGCTGCCGGCGCTGACGCTGGCGCTGGCGGAATGGCCTGGAATCATGCGGGTGCTGCGCTCCGACATGATCGCGACCTTGCAGGAGGACTATATCGCGCTCGCCAAGGCGAAAGGCCTCAAGCCCGCGCGCATCCTGTTTGTGCATGCGCTCAAGCCATCGTCGCTGACCCTGGTGACGGTGACGGGCATCAACATCGGTCGCCTGCTGGGCGGCACGCTGATCGTGGAATCGATCTTCGCGCTGCCGGGCATCGGCCGCTTGCTGGTTGGCGCGATCTACACCCGCGATCTCGTCATCCTCCAGGGCGTGGTGCTGCTGGTCGCCTGCGGCTTCGTCCTCGTCAATTTCATCGTCGACATGCTCTACGCCGTGCTCGATCCCAGGATCCGCCATGGCCACGCTTGAGCTGTCGATGCAGGACGAGGCGGTCTCCGAGCCGGTTCGGCGCCGGCGCAAGCTCGGCATTCTGTTCTGGTCGGCAAGTGCCTGGCTCGCGATTGTCCTGACGCTCGCGATTCTCGCGCCGGTGCTGCCGCTGCAGAATCCTGTAGACATGGACATGCTGGAGCGCCGTGCGGCGTTCTCCGGGGAACACTGGCTCGGCACCGACGGGCTCGGCCGCGACGAATTCGCCCGCCTGATCTTTGGCGCGCGGGTGTCGCTGACGGTGGGGCTGATCGCGCCGATGATCGGCCTTGCGCTCGGCGGCGCGCTTGGTCTCCTCGCCGGCTATTTCCGCGGCCGGTTCGAGACGCTGGTGGTCGACAGCATGGACGTGCTGCTGGCGTTTCCACCGCTGATCTTCGCGCTCGCGGTGACCGCCTATCTCGGCCAGTCGATTCCCAATCTCACCCTGATCCTCGGTGTGCTCGGCATTCCCGCCTTCATGCGGGTAGCGCGCGCGGCCACGCTGACGCTCGCGCGGCGCGAGTTCGTGATCGCTGCCGAGGCGCTCGGCGCCAGCCATGCGCGCATCCTGCTGCGCGAGCTGCTGCCGAACGTGATCCTGCCGCTGCTGGCCTTCTTCCTGCTCGGCGTCGCCGTCACTATTGTGGTCGAGGGCGCGCTGTCCTTCCTCGGGCTCGGCGTGCCACCGCCGATGGCGAGCTGGGGCAGCATGATCGGCGAGGGGCGCGACAGCCTCGACGTCGCGCCGCGGCTGGCCTTCCTGCCGGCAACGGCGCTGTTCTTGACCGTGCTGGCCTTCAACCTGGTCGGCGACACCTTGCGGGCGCTGACCGACCCGCGTCAGGGGGCGCTGTGAGCGCGCCGCTTCTGACCATCGAGGACGTGGCGGTCGAACTGCCGACCCCCCGCGGCAATTTGCGCGCTGTGGATCATGTCGATCTGTCGCTGGAGGCGGGCCGCACGCTCGGCATCGTCGGCGAATCCGGCTGCGGCAAGACCATGCTGTCGCGCGCGGTGCTTCAGCTCTTGCCGAAGAAGGCGAAGCTGACCGGGCGCGTGATGTTCGACGGCCAGGACCTGGTGCGGCTCGATGCCGAAAGCCTGCGGCGCCTGCGCGGGCGCGACCTCGCGGTCGTGTTCCAGGACCCCATGACCTCGCTCAACCCGGTGCTGACCATCGGCACCCAGCTGATGGAGACGATCCAGGAGCATCTCGAACTGGATGCGCCGGCGGCGCGGAAGCGCAGCATCGAGCTGCTCGCCGCCGTCGGCATTCCGGCGCCGGAGCAGCGGCTCGCGCAATATCCGCATCAATGTTCCGGCGGCATGCGCCAGCGCATCGCGATTGCGATCGCGCTGTCCTGCGAGCCGAAACTGTTGATCGCGGACGAGCCGACCACGGCGCTCGACGTCACGATCCAGGCGCAGATCCTCGATCTGCTGGCGCGCGAGCAGCGCCGCCGCCACATGGCGATGATCATCATCACCCACGATCTCGGCGTCGTCGCCGGCCGCGCCGACGAGGTCGCGGTGATGTATGCGGGCAGGGTGGTCGAGCGCGCGCCGACGCAGGCGTTGTTCAAGCGCATGCACATGCCCTATACCGAGGCGCTGCTGGCGGCGATCCCGAAGCTGGAGACCGCGCCGCATACGCCGCTGCCCGCCATCTCCGGCCGTCCGCCCGATCCGACCCGGCCACTTAAAGGCTGCTCGTTTGCGCCACGCTGCCGCTATGCCGCAGGGCGCTGTCACGAGGCCAAGCCCGAATTGAAGGGCGCGGAGATGCCGGGGCATCTCTATGCCTGCTTCAACCCCATCCAGATGACGGAGGGGATTGACGCATGATGCAGTTTGCCATGCCCGCCGAGCCGCTCCTGAACGTCGACAATCTCGTCGTCGAATATGGTCTCGGCAACAAGACGGTGCACGCGGTCTCCGGCGTCAGCCTCCAGGTCGCGCGCGGCGAGACGCTGGGCCTGGTCGGCGAATCCGGCTGCGGCAAGTCGACGCTGGGGCGCGCGGTGCTGCAATTGCGCCGCGCCAAATCCGGCCGCGTGCTGTTCGACGGCGAGGACCTCACCGCGATGGAAGGCGAGGCGCTGCGCAAGATGCGCCGCCGCGTGCAATTGATCTTCCAGGACCCGATCGCCTCGCTCAATCCGCGCCGGCGCATCGGCGATATCGTCGCCGAGCCGCTCATCATCGCCGGCGTCAAGGATGCCGCCGAACGCAAGCGGCGCGTTCACGAGGTGTTGTCCGCGGTCGGGCTCGATCCTGACATCRTGGCGGGCCGCCTGCCGCACGAATTCTCCGGCGGCCAGTGCCAGCGCATCTGCATCGCACGATCGCTGGTGCTCAACCCCGAATTCATCGTCTGCGACGAGCCGGTCTCGGCGCTCGACGTCTCCATCCGCGCGCAGATCCTCAATCTGCTCGAGGAGATGAAGGCGCGCTTCGGCCTGACGCTGCTGTTCATCGCGCATGATCTCGCGGTGGTGAAAGCGGTCAGCGACCGCGTCGCGGTGATGTATCTCGGCCGCCTCTGCGAGGTCGGGCCGTCGGAGCAATTGTTCGCAAGGCCCGCGCATCCCTACACGGACCTGTTGTTGCAGGCGATCCCGGTGCCCGATCCGGACGTGCGTCCCGTCGAGAGTGTGGCGACCGGCGAGCCACCATCGCCGATTGCGCCGCCGTCCGGCTGCCGCTTCCGCACCCGCTGCCCGCGGGCCGACCAGCGGTGCAGCGCGGAGATACCGGAGTTGCGCGAGGTCGCACCCGGCCAGTTCGCGGCTTGCCACCATCCGCTGGCCTAAACTAGAGCCCCGTTCCGATGTGATCGGAACGGGGCTCTAGATTCTCGTTTTGACGCGTTTTCTTTACGCGAACCGGTATCCACTTCGCTCGAAAACGCTGTAAGACGGCTCCCGGATTTGTTTCGCCCCGCCGGTCATGGCATGGTGGCGACGACAAGAAGTATGCCGGGAGGACGCCGATGAAGAGTTTCAAGGTCGCCGATTTCAAGGCGCCGCTGCAGGAGTTCGACGAGGCCACGCCGCAGCCGTCGGGCACGCAGGTGCTGATCAAGGTGAAGGCCGCCGGCGTCTGCCACAGCGACCTCCACATCTGGGAAGGTGGCTACGATCTCGGCCACGGCCGCAAGCCGCTGTCGCTGAAGGACCGCGGCATCAATCTGCCGCTGACCATGGGCCATGAGACGGTCGGCGAAATCGCAGCCTTCGGCCCCGACGTGAAGCCGACCGACCAGGGCGATCTCAGGCTCGGCGATGTCGGCCTCGTCTATCCCTGGATCGGCTGCGGCAAGTGCGCCACGTGCCTGGCCGGTGACGAGAACATGTGCCTGACGCCGCGCTCGCTCGGCGTCTATTGCGACGGCGGCTATTCCGACCACATGCTGGTGCCGCATCCGCGCTATCTGCTCAACCTGAAGGGGCTCGATCCCGCCTCGGCGGCGCCCTACGCCTGCTCTGGCGTCACCACCTACAGCGCGCTGAAGAAGGTCGAGCAGCATTTTGACACGCCGATCGTGATGTTCGGCGCCGGCGGCCTTGGCCTGATGGCGCTGTCGCTGCTGAAGGCAATGGGCGGAAGAGGCGCGATCATGGTCGACATCGACGCCAGGAAGCGCGAGGCCGCGGAAAAGGCCGGTGCGCTCGCGACCGTCGATCCCAAGGCGCCGGACGCGCTGGAGCAGCTTGCCAAAAAGGCGGGCGGGCCGATCCGCGCCGTGATTGATCTCGTCGGCAACGCCGCGACCACGCAACTCGGCTTCGATTGCCTGACCAAGGGCGGCAAGCTCGTCATCGTCGGCCTGTTCGGCGGCGGCGCGACCTGGGCGCTGCCGCTGATCCCGATCAAGGCGGTGACGATCCAGGGCAGCTATGTCGGCAATTTGCGCGAGACCCAGGAGTTGCTCGACCTCGTGCGCGCGAAGAACGTGCCGCCGATCCCGGTGACGCGCCAGCCGCTCAACAAGGCCAACGACGCGCTGGTGCAATTGCAGCAGGGCGCGGTGGTCGGTCGCACGGTGCTGACGCCGTAATAAACGCTCTCTCCTCCGTCATTGCGAGCGAAGCGAAGCAATCCAGAAATCCCTCGGCGGACACAGTCTGGATTGCTTCGTCGCTTCGCTCCTCGCAATGACGTCCTTGGCTCGTCCTTCCTAAGGTCTCTCAAATGTCCGCAAACAACGCCTTCCACATTGCCGTGCTCGCCGGTGACGGCATCGGTCCCGAAGTCATGGCACCGGCCATCGAAGTCCTGCGCAAGATCGAGGCGAAGTCCGGCCTGAGCTTCCGCTTCACCGAGGCGCCCGCCGGCGCCAACAATTATCTCGCGACCGGCAAGTCGATGCCGGATTCCACTATCAAGCTCTGCGAGGAGGCCGACGCGATCCTGCTCGGCGCTTGCGGCCTGCCGTCGGTCCGCTACCCCGATAATACCGAGATCGCGCCACAGATCGAGCTGCGGTTCATCTTCGATCTCTATGCCGGCGTGCGCCCGGCGCGGCTCATTCCGGGCGTGCCGAGCCCGATCGTCGGCGCCGACCAGCGCGGCATCGATCTCGTCGTGATCCGCGAATCCACCGAAGGCCTGTTCGCCTCGATGGGCAAGGGCATCGTCACCCATGAGGACGCGCGCGAGACCATGGTGATCACGCGCAAGACCTCCGAGCGCCTGTTCGAGTTCTCGTTTCGGCTCGCCGAGCGGCGCAAGGCGCGCGGCAAGCCGGGGATGCTGACCTGCGTCGACAAGGCGAACGTGTTCAAGGCCTTTGCATTCTTCCGCGGCATCTTCGACGAGATCGAGAAGAAGCATCCGAACGTGAAGACCGACCGGCTCTATGTCGATGCCTGCTCGGCGATGCTGGTGAAGCGTCCCTGGGATTTCGATGTGATGGTGATGGAGAACATGTTCGGCGACATCGTCTCCGACATCACCGCGAGCCTGATCGGCGGCCTCGGCATGGCGCCGTCCGCCGATATCGGCGACAAATATGCCGTGTTCCAGCCCTGCCACGGCACCGCACCAGACATCATGGGGCAGGGCAAGGCCAATCCGACCGGCATGATCCTGTCGGCGGCGATGATGCTGGACTGGCTCGCCGACAAGCACGGCGTCGAGAGCGCGGCGGAAGCCGGCGAGCAGATCGAGCGTGCAGTGGATCAGATCTACGCCGGCGGCATCAAGCCGATGGAGTTCGGCGGCAGCAATGGCACGGCTGACATTACGAAAGCGGTGCTCGCTGCGCTGTAGTTACCGCAGGCGGTCGATATCGGAGGAGCCGGAAGTCAATGAGCAATCCGGTTCCCGAGCACTATCGGCACCTCAGGACCTTCGCCTTCGGCGACAATCCTGCGCTCGCGGATGAATTGGTCGAACTCGTCGTCAAGGGCGTCAAGACCGCGACTTGCAGCACGGAGGACGAACCGAACACGTCCACGCCCGGTGAACTCTGGGTCGTGCTTGACGGACGGGGAGAACCGCGCTGCGTCATCGAATCCGTCGAGATCACCTATCGGCGCTTCAATGACGTCGATGCCGCGTTTGCGCACGATGAGGGCGAAGGCGATCGAAGCCTCGCCTATTGGCGCAGCGCCCATCGGACCTATTTCGGCCGGCTCGGGCGATTCAGCGAGGACATGATGCTGATGTGCGAGCGCTTTCGCCTGATCGAGGTGTTTGGTGATCAGAAGCTGACGCCCGCGCCTTGCTGAGCCCGGACGCCGAGGCTACTTGCCCGTAAACTGCGGCTTGCGCTTTTCCATGAAGGCCTGCCGGCCCTCGCGAAAATCCGCGCTGTCCATGCAGGCGTGACCGATCGCCCTGATTGCCTCCAGGTCGCGCTGGCTCTCGTCCTTCAACACCTGCGCGATGGTGATCTTGGCGGCCTTGATCGCGAGTGGGGCGTTCTCGGAGATGGTCTGCGCGATCGTCATCGTCTCACCCCACAACTCGTCGATCGGGAACAAGCGCTCGACGAGGCCAATGCGCAGCGCCTCGGCGGAATCGATCCGCATGCCCGTGTACATCAGAAGCCGTGCCCAGGACGGACCGACCAGCGACACCAGATGCTTCAAGCCGTCATAGCCGTAGGCGATGCCGAGTTTTGCCGCGGGAATGCCGAACTGACTGCCATGCGCGGCGAGGCGGATGTCGGCGAGCATCGCGACCTGCATGCCGCCGCCGAGGCAAAAGCCCTCGATGCAGGCGATGGTCGGCTTGGGATAGTCGGCGAGCAGCGCGCGCTGTGCGGCGCTGCGCCTGGCATATTCCTCGGACGCCGCCGCGTTGTGGCGGGTCTTCTCGAACTGGCTGATGTCGGCCCCGGAGACGAATGCCTTGCCGCCGGCGCCGCGCAGGATCACGACGCGCACCGTCTCGTCATCGCGCAGGCTCGTCAGCGCCTCGCCAAATCCCTCCCACATCTCCAGCGACATTGCGTTGCGCTTGTCGGGATTGTTGAAGGTGATCACGCCGACGCCGTCGATGACCTGCTTGAGGATCTTGCCGTCGGCATGGGGTGTTTCGGTCGTGCTGGAAATGTCAGGCATTGCGCGCTCGCTGTCGTAGGCCGGGCGCAATGTGCGGCCGGGGCGCGGCCCGGGTCAACCGCGACGAGGGACGCRGCTTTGCATCCGCCTGTGCCGCGATTGCATGGCGCGAGAAGCGGTTATACCTTGAGCATGATCTTTTCGGAAAACCGCTGCACACTTTTCCGGATCATGCTCTACTGCGTTGCGTGCATGTGCGCGGTCAGGGGATGGCTGCCTGCATTGCTGAAGAACGCCGCCTCTTCGGCGGTGGCCTCCAGCAACTGCTCGTCCTGATCATAGACGTCGTTGCGGAACTGGACGGTCTGGTCCTTGGTCATCCATGCGGTGAGGTAGATCCAGGCCACCGGCACCTTCTTCGCCATGGCGACCTCGAGGTGCTGGCCGCTCGCAATCTCCGTATCGATCGCGGCGCGGCTCCATTTCGGCTGGTCCTTCAGCAGCCAGGCGGCGAGATCGCGCACATTGTCGACGCGCGAGCAGCCATGGGAATCGAAGCGGTAGTCGTCGCTGAACAGATTGCGCTGGTTGGTGTCGTGCATATAGACCGAATAGGAATTCGGCATGTCGATCTTCACCGCGCCGAGCGCGTTGAAGGTGCCGTTGTGCTGGCGCACGGTGAAGTTCGGCGTGTGCGTGCCCGACCAGTCGACCGAATGCGGGTCGATCGGATTGTCGTGGGCGTCGAGCACCTCCATGTGCATGCGCGACAAATAGGTCGGATCCTTGCGCATATGCGCCGAGATCTCGGTCTTGGCGATCGAGGACGGCACCGTCCAGGTCGGATTGAGCACGACGCTGGTGATCTGGGCCGTCAGGGTCGGCGAGGGCTTTTCGGTCTTGCCGACGATCACGCGATAGCGCCGTACCACCACATCGTTCTCGACCGCTTCGGCAAACGCGGCGGGGATGTTGACCACGACATAGCGCTGGCCGAAGCCGAAATTCATGTTCTCGAGCCGCTGGAGCGAAGCCTCCAGCTGCCGGATGCGCTTCTGCACGGAGACGTTCATCGCCGCGGCCGTGCGCGGCGTCACCGTGCCGGTCGGCGCCAGGCCATGGCGGGCCTGGAAGCGCTTCACGGCGTCGGCGAGATCCTGATCGAAAGCGCCACTGGCCTTGTCGGCGGCGAGATCGCCGGAGACGATCAGACGCTTGCGCAGCAGCTCGTCGCTGGCGCCCTGGACGCCGAGGGCGAACTTCGCATCGGCAGGGATGGCTGGCCAGCCGCCGCGTACGGCAAGATCGGAGTAGCTGAGCGCGGCATCCTTGATGCGCTGGGCCGAGCCCTCGTCATAGGTTGGCTCGTGCGTCAGCGCGAGCGCCGCGGCGGAGCGGCTCTCCGCCGTCGAAGCGGGTGCGGCAGCCTTCGGCGCGGCAGCATGGGCCGGGTTCGCCGCTGCGGGCACCGTACCGGCCGCCGTTGCCGGCCTCGGGTTTGCCTGTCCCGTGGTTTCGGTTTGCGCCAGCGCGGAAGCGCTCGCGAGCACGCCGACGGCAACGATCATCGCATGGCGTTTCGACATGTGTCCCATTTTCCCCACGAGGACGAGGCCCGGACGGGCGCTCGCATTGGCAATTCCCGCTCGCCGCGCTGCGTGCGCCGATTCGCAAAAATCGGCGGGAAGCTAGAGCCCCGGAGTTGAGGTCCCATTAAGCACGGCAGTCGAAAGCCCGCGCGTTCGCGGCGGGGCGTCTCGATTGGGTCGCAGCAGGGGCGGGATGGGTTCGCGAAATCCGCGGCGATGGCGGGCAAAATTGCCGGGAAACCCGCAGCAAGAAATCCGCAAGAAAAAAGGGCGGCTTGGCCGCCCCGAAAGGAGAGCCGCGCGCAAGCGCGCGGACTGGGTCTCGTTCAATCCGGCCGCGCCCCCGTGACGCGGCGGATTGAACATCGGCCGTAAAGGTCGGAGCCCGATCGGCTCAGGCCTCGTTCGCTGCGATCGATTCCATCAGCGAGACGAGCTGACGCTGCACCGTCTGGTCCTTGATCTTGCTGTAGGCGCGCAGCAGGCGGAGGCTGAAGGCGGAATCGAGGAACAGCAGGCTCTCGACTTCGCGCGCCTTGTTGTCGCCGTCATAGAAGAAGGTCACGGGCACATCGAGGGCGGTGGCGATCTGCTGAAGCCGAGCCGCGCCGACGCGATTGACGCCCTTCTCGTATTTCTGGACCTGCTGGAAGCTCACGCCGAGCTTCTCGCCGAGCTCGGCCTGCGAGATCTTCATCTCGACGCGCCGCAGACGGATCCGCTTGCCAAGCTCAATGTCCGGCTTGCCGGCGCTGCGCTGCTTCATTCTTTTCGCCGCTGCTTTCATACTCTCACCTTTGTTCTTCGGTTGAAAATCCCCCGAAGAGCTGGGTCAGGGGTTCGCCCATATACTCGTCCTTGAATTCATGCGGATGCACGAACTCTTCCTTAAACCACGGGAATCGCGCCGGATTGAAAGCCTCGATCAGCCAGTCAATCATGTGCCGAACACGTGGAATCCGGCCGCTACCAGGGTGGTAGGACAACCAGATATCCAGCGGCCTGTTCAGCTCGACCTCCAGTGGAATCAACTTCCCGCCAAGCGCAATGGCGTAGCTCGGGAATACGCCGATGCCGGCGCCATTCGCGACCGCCCAATAATTGGCGCTTGAGACGTTGGTCTTCATGACCAGCAGGTCACGTTCCGGAACGCCTGGGAAGAAGCTCTCGAAGGTTTCCTTGGCGGCAAGCTGGTCGGCGAATTGCAGCACCAGGCGGTGCTTGATCAATTCGAGCGCCGAGCGCGGCGTGCCGTGTTTTTCAAGGTATTTTTCCGAAGCCCAGAACATCAGGTGCATGCGGCCGAGCCGCACCAGCTTGACGTCGAGCGCGGAGGGACGCGACAGATGGATGGCGACGTCGGCCTCGTGACGAGAGACATCGGCCGAGCGCATCGCGCAATGCAGGTCGACCAGGATCTTCGGATAGGCCTGCTGGAATTCGACCAGCCGCGGGGCGAGCCAGAACGTCCCGAGACCCTCGGTGACGGCCACGCGAACTTCGCCGGACAGGGCGTTGGCCGTCGAATCGCTGGTGCGCAGCACGTCGAAGGCGGCCGCCTCCATGCGCTCGACTGCGGAGACCACCAGTGCACCTTCATCGGTCAGATGCGTGCCGTGGACGTCGCGGGTGAACAGGGTGGTGCCGGTCTGGCGCTCGAAATCATCAATCCGGCGGCGGACGGCGTTGATCGACAGCGACAGGCGTTCAGACGCCGAGCGAAAACTGCCGCATCGAACGACTTCCAGGAATATGCGGGCCGCATCCCAATCGGAGAGGCCGCTGATGTTGATCTTTGGGCGTTCCTCCTGTGGAACGCCCCTTTCCGCCAAGGAGTGCATACAAGTCCCTTCGGGTTGCTAAACTGGCAGAATTGGGCGCAAACCACAACCACTGCGGGTTGGGGAACGGCGACTTTTGAACGCCATCGTTACTGCCTCGTGGGCGGTATCCGAGTGTTACCAAGGCTGAGAATCGAATCGGCCGACCAACGTTGGAATGAGGGGTGTGGCGTGAGTTCCGTTGCGAGCCCTGAAATGGCTGCAGGATTGTCGGCGTTTTCCGTCACGGAAGTCCTTGCGCGCGAGCTGTCGCCGCGCGGAATGGGTCGATCATCCAGTGCCGCGCGTTCGACTCCCGGCCACGACGATAATGGCGTCCCGCGCAGCGGGTCGATGTTCGCGGGAGCCACGGTTTCCCGGCAAAATCATACTGAAATCATGTTCGGAGGCGTCGGCGCCTCGTGTTATTCTCGGTATCCCATGGGGGCCGAGGGGATTTCCACAAACACGTCTCGCAGGCCGAACTAACGGAAAGAACGCCGGTGTCGCATTCAGACGAACAGTTGCAGTCGGTGCTGGAAACGCTTGAGGAGTGCCGCAAGGTTCTCAACGAGAGCAATAACCGCGAGTCGGCCGAGCTGCTGTCCATCGTCATCCTCGACGTGCGGATGAAGCTCAAAGGAATTGACAGTGCCGATCTCAAGGCGCTGTGCGACGAAATGTTGCGGAGCGCTGGAAGCGAACCGCAGCCCCCCTCCAAGCAGACGCAGGACCAGCCCCGGCGTCCGCTGCTCCGCGTGGTGAAGTAGCCGCGCCGCCGAGTCTCGCTTTTTGGCGAGGTTTGTGCGCGTCCCGATGCCGCATCTGTGATCGCAGACGGCATCGGGAGGAGCCTGGTTTCGTGCGCCTCTGTTGTGCGCATTCCCCGGCATCGGCTACACCAGAGCCGGTTCGGCTCCCGCCCGCGCGCATTCCCGGTGCGCGGCCAAAGAGCCTGAGATGGCTCCGACTGCATCATGCAAAATGTCTCGATCCCGGCGGCCCTGATTGCCGGCCTCGTCAGCTTCCTCTCTCCCTGCGTTCTGCCCCTGGTTCCGCCCTATCTGATCTATCTCACGGGCGCCACGATCGAGCATGTCGAGAACAAGGAGCCGGCCTCGGCGTCCAAGCGCGCCATCATGATGTCGGCGCTCCTGTTCGTGCTCGGCTTCTCCACGGTGTTCGTGGCGCTCGGCGCCAGCGCTTCGCTGATCGGCGGGCTGATTCGTGCCTGGTCGGCCGAGCTGTCGATCCTCGCCGGCATCGTCATCATCATCATGGGCCTGCACTTCCTGGGACTGACGCGGATCGGCCTTTTGATGCGCGAGGGGCGCCTGACCGCGCCCAAGCCTGTCGGCCTGTGGGGCGCCTATGTGATGGGCCTCGCCTTCGCCTTCGGCTGGACGCCCTGCATCGGCCCGATCCTCGCCGCGATCCTCTCGATCGCCGCGGCGGAGGCGACGGTGACGAAGGGGGCGGGCCTGCTCGCAGTCTATTCGGCCGGCCTCGGCATTCCCTTCCTGATCGCCGCCCTGATGATCGAGCAGTTCTCGAAGCTGTTCGCGCGCATGAAGGGCCAGCTCGTCAATGTCGAGCGCGCCATGGGCGTCCTGATGGTGATCACTGGCATCGGCTTCCTCACCGGCACGGTCTCGAATGTCAGCATCTGGCTGCTCGAGACGTTTCCGGCGCTGCAGACGATCGGTTAGCTCACGCTGTCGGCACGGCAGTCAGGTCAAACCGGACATGCGCGACGATGCCGGTCGCGCCACTCCGGTTCTGATGCATCAGCCTGAAGCCGTGCCGGTCGGCGGTGGATTTGGCGATCGCAAGACCAAGCCCGGTCCCCTCGACGCCCTGGGGCGCAGCCCTGAAGAAGCGGTCGTAGATGAACGGCATTGCATCCTCGGGAATGCCTGGGCCGTCATCGACGATCTCCAGCGCGCAAATCTTGCCGTCATTGACGACCCTGAGTTCCACGGAGCCGCCTGAACCTGAATAGCGAATGGCGTTGTCCAGCAGGATGGCGATGAGCTTGGCGATCGCGTTGCGATCGCCGAGGAACCTGCACGGTGTCTCCGCCGTCATCGCGAGCTGGACGTTGCGCGCCTCAGCCAGCGGATAGAAGTCGGCCAGCAACGATGTCGCGAGCGCGGCAAGATCGACGTCGTCGCGCTTCCGGATCGAGGCGCCTTCCGTTCTGGCCATTTCGAGCAACTGGCTCGCCAGATGCGATGCGCGCCGCACGCCGTCCCGAAGTTCGTCGGCAAGCTCGCGAGTCTGTCCGGACAGTTCTGCGGCGATCAGGTTTTCCGCCTGAATCTGGAGCGCGGCCAGAGGTGTCCTCAGTTCGTGCGCCGCGTCCGCCACGAAGCGGCGCTGCGCGTCGAGTGCCGACCGGTGACGATCGACGAGCTTGTCGATGGCAACGATCAGCGGAGCCACTTCCGCCGGTACGCCCACCGGACGCAGGGGCTCCTGCGCATCGACGCTGCGCTGGCCGATTTCGGCCGACAGCCGTTGCAGACCGCTCATCGTGCGGCTGATCGACCAACCCAGAACGGCCCAGACCAGCGGGATGGCGAGCAGCAGCGGAAGCGCGGCGCCTGTCGCCGCGTGCAGCGCGATCTCGTGCCTGGCGCTCCACGCTTGCGCGATCTGGATATCGTGCTGCGCGTGGCTCCAGCGATAGACGCGCCAATCCTGCCCGTCGGCGGTCACGTCGGACAATCCCGGCACTGATTGCCAGGGAATATCGATCGGAGGACCCGCCCGATGCACCAGCGCGCCGGAGCGATCCCAGATGCGGACGACCAACTGATCCTCGTCTTCGCTTTCGAGCAGCGGACCCGCACCGTTGCGGTCGCCTGGACCGACATTGACGGCGATCTCCTGCAACTGCGCGTCGAGGAACTTGTTCATCTCATAGGCGACAAGGCCGAACGATGTTGCCGTTGCCAGGAGGCCGATGGCGGCCAGCAACAGCGTCGCACGCGTGATGATCGTCTTGCGAAGAGAGCTCATGATCCGGACTTCGTGACCATCCACCCGGCACCGCGGATGTTCCGGATGACGTCCTTGCCATACCGCTTGCGCAAGCCGTGGATGACGACGTCAACGGCGTTGCTCTGCACCTCGTCGCCCCAGCCGTAGATCCGGCTCTCGATCTGGCCTCGCGACAGAATGGTTCCGGGACGCTCCATCAGGGCGTACATCACCGAGAACTCCCGCGCGGAAAGCGTCGATTGGATGCCGCGGAAGGTCGCCACATGGGTCGATGGATCGAGCGTGATCTCCTTGCTGCTCATCAGCGAATTGGAGCGGTCGTTGACCCTGCGCATGACCGCGCGGATGCGCGCGAGCAGGGCGCGCAACTCGAACGGCTTGACGATGAAGTCGTCGGCGCCGAGATCGAGTCCCGCGACCATGTCCTCGACCCGGTCGCGGGCCGTGATCACCAGGATGGGCGAAGCCTTCCTGCTGCGCGCAGCCTTGAGAATCTCGAAGCCAGTCATGCCGGGCAGTCCGATATCGAGCAGCGTGATCGCGTGCTCGGCGCGTTGTAGCGCGGCGTAGCCGTCCTGTCCGTCGCGGGTCCAGTCCACGGTCATTCCGTTTCGCTTCAATCCGCGGACGAGCGCCTTGCCGAACATCAGATCGTCTTCGATCAGCAGGAGGCGCATTGATTCAGGGAAAATCGCTGTGTTGGAGTGGTGGCGCGTCGCAGCACCAAGCGCCACATTCGACACCGCGGCCAAATGGTCAACCGCCTGCGCCTCAATTTAGAACTCTTACAAATTTGGGCGTGAGCGGAGAGAGGCTCGACCTATTCTAAATCCGATCTAATCCTCATCTAATTCTTCGCATTGCAGATGCGCCCCGGTTCGGGACCGCGAAGCCGTCTTTCAGAGCGGCACGCGAAATTTTTGGGGCGTTGCAGATGGAATTGGGTTGTTGGGCTGGCCGCAAGGCGTTGCGTGGTTTTCTGCTGTCGACGACGGCAGCGCTGTCATTCAGTGGTGGGCTGACGATGCAGGCCGGCCCGGCCTCTGCGCAGCAGGGGCAGGCGGCGGGAGCCTTGCCGTCAGTCGTCGTTTCAGCCCCGCAGCAGCGCGCCCGCCGGGCGCAGACCGCGACCACCTCGCGCGCAGCGCGATCGAATCGTCGGACGGCCACCGTCGCACCGGTCGAGAAGAAGCCGCCGAGCGTCAACAATCAGGACGCGCGTACCGGCCAGAAGGGCTATATCACGCGGAGCGTGACCAGCGCGACGAAGACCAATACGGCTCTCCTCAACGTGCCGCAGTCGGTGACGGTGCTGACGAAGGATTTCATCAGGGACCAGGCCTTCACCTCGATCGGCGAGGCGACCCGTTATGTGCCCGGCGTGATCTATCACCAGGGCGAATCGCATCGCGACGACCTCGTCATCCGCGGCCAGCGCAGCAACGCCGACTTCTACACCAACGGCATCCGCGACGACGTCCAGTATTTTCGCGACTTCTACAACATTCAGCGGCTCGAGGTCCTGAAGGGGCCGAACGCGATGATCTTCGGCCGCGGCGGCGGCGGTGGCGTCGTCAACCGCGTACTCAAGGAGGCCGACGGTACGACCATTCGCGAGGTGACGGTCGGCGGCAATTCCTATCCCGGCGCCCGCGTGACCACCGACGTCGGCCAGGCGATCAACGAGAACTGGGCCTTCCGCCTCAACGCGATGTACGAAAACACGCAGAGCTATCGCGATTTCGTCAACCTCGAACGCTGGGCGATCAATCCTACCGCGACCTTTGCGCCGAACGACACCACGACGGTCAAGCTGAGCTACGAGCATCTGCACGACCGGCGTACCGTCGATCGCGGCATCCCTTCGCAGATCCGCCCCGGAAACGCCTTCCCGCGCTATCCCTACGATACGTCGCCGTCTGCGTTCTTCGGCAACCCCAACCTCAACTATGCGCTCGCCGATGTGGATATCGGAACCGCTGTCGTCGAGCACGATTTCGAGAACGGGTGGACGATCAAGAATTCGTCGCAGATCGCCAACTACGACAAGTTCTACCAGAACATCTATCCGGGCGGAGGAGCCAATTCCGGTGCCGTCAATGCCGCCGGAACCTCGAGCAATCTGCAAGCATACAACAACGAGACCGACCGGACGAATTACTTCAACCAGACCGATCTCACCTACAAATTCGGGACGGGCCCAATTCGTCACACCGTCGTCTTCGGCGCCGAGTTGGGCCGTCAGAACGGCCTGAACTACCGGCAGAGCGGGCTCTTCAATGGCGTATCGTCGACCATCACGATCGATCCGAGGAATCCGACGTCGTACGTTCCGGTCACTTTCGCCAATAACGGGGGGACCGATGCCAACAACACCTACAAGCTCAATCTCGGCGCCGTCTACGTCCAGGACCAGGTCGAGATCACGCGCTATCTGGAGCTGATCGGCGGCCTGCGGTTCGATCACTTCGACCTGACGTCGCGAGACCGCCGCACATTCGTCGAGCTCAACCGGGTCGATGATCTGGTGTCGCCACGCGTCGGTGTCCTGTTCAAGCCGCTCGAAAACCTGTCGATCTACGGCAGCTACAGCATCTCGTATCTGCCGAGCGCCGGCGACCAGTTCAGCGCTCTGACACCGGGCCTGGCCATCGCAGCGCCCGAGAAGTTCGTGAACAAGGAAGTCGGGCTCAAATACGACATCTTCCCGAGCCTGCAGTTCGCTACGGCGATCTACGAACTGGACCGGACCAATCAGCGCTTTGCCGATCCCAACAATGCGGGATTCTTCATCCTGAGCGGAGCCACCAAGACCCGCGGCCTCGAAGCGTCTCTGACAGGCTACGTGACGGACGCCTGGCAGATCACGGGCGGCTACGCTTACACGGATGCGCGGATCACCAGCAACAACTCCGCGACCATTGTCGCCGGCAACCGCGTGGGACTTGTGCCGTACAATACCTTTTCCCTCTGGAACAGGTATCAGTTCACGGAGCAGTGGGCCGCGGGCCTCGGTGTGATCCACTACTCGAACTTCTTCGCATCGTCCGACGACACCGTGCTGATTCCGGAGTTCACGCGGGTGGACGCCGCCGTGTTCTTCAGGCTCAACGAGACCTGGCGCGCCCAGCTCAACATCGAAAATCTCCTCGACCGGAAGTACTATTCGACCGCGGACGGGAATAACAACATCACGCCGGGGTCTCCACGTGTGTTCAGATTGTCAGCCACGGCGAACTTCTGATGGTGTTGAGATGACACGCGCGAGTGGCCGGGCTGAAGGCAGATCGACGGCACGCAAGAGCAATCGCGCCGCACAGGCGGCGCGACAGCGCTGCTTCGTGCTGGAGATCAACCAGAGACCGGTTCTGGCGTTCTCGGCCAGCTCACTGCGATCCGCCCGGGCGCGCGTGCAGGAAGCCTGGTTCGTCGAGGAATTGGAGAGCATGTGTTCAGGTGGGCGTCCTCTCCTGTGCCCGGATCATGTCCGACACGTCAGGCTCGCGCTTCCGGCGGAGATTGCCGCGGTGGAACTCGGACGCGGCCTCGATGAGGCGCGCGGCGAGGACGCCAAATATGGCTTCGCGTTTCTCGTTCCGATCGACGTGCCGCCGAATTAACGGCGTCGACCGCTTTTTCTATTGAACCGCGAAGCGCGCGAGCGCCTCGCGGTCGATATCGATACCTAGCCCCGGTCTGTCAGGCACCCGCACGAAACCCTTCTCGTGCTCGATCGGCTCCTTCAAAATCGCCTGCCGGATCGGATGCTCGGTGCGGTCGAACTCGAGCATCGGTTCGATCGGCGCAAGCGAGGTCGGCGTGTGTGACGGCAGCACGGCGAGGAGCTGGAGCGAGGCCGCGATCGCGATCCCGGTGCCCCAGACATGCGGATTGTAGCGGATGCCGAACGCCTCGCTCATGTCGGCGATCTTCTTGCATTCGGAGAGGCCACCCGCGGCGCAGGTGTCGGGCTGGGCGATGTCCAGCGCATGCGATGCGAACAGGTCGCGAAAACCGAAACGGGTGAATTCGCATTCGCCGCCGGCGATGGGAATCGTCAGCGCGGATCGTACCGCGCGATATCCCGCGACATCCTCCGGCGGCACCGGCTCCTCGAACCAGCCGATGTCGTAGCGCTCAATCATGCGGCCGAGCCGGATCGCCGCCACTGCGTCATAGGCGTGGTTCGCATCGACCATCAGCGCGACATCCAGGCCGATCGCCTCGCGCACCGCGCGGGTGACCGCGGCGTCCTCGGCGATGCCGAAGCCGACCTTCAGCTTCACGGCGCGGAAACCCTCCGCGGCGTAGCCGGCCGCTTCCTCCGGCAGGTATTTGAGCGGATCGCCTGATTTGCGCCGGTAGAGCCCGGTCGCATAGGCCGCTATCTCCTTGCGCGCGGCGCCGCCGAGAAGCTGATGCGCTGGCACGCCGAAATGCTTGCCCTTGATGTCCCACAACGCGATATCGATGCCGCTCAGGCCCTGGATCACGACGCCCTTCTGGCCGTGATCGCGCAAGCGTGCGTAGACCATCTGCCACAGCACGTCGGTGCGCAGCGGATCCTCGCCGATCAGCAAGGGCGCGATGCTCTGCACCACCGCCGCCGTCATCCGCGCCGGCCCGTAGCATTCGCCCCAGCCGGTCAATCCGTCATCCGTCTCGATCTCGACCAGCATCGCGGTGCGCGTGTCGTACCAGGCGCGCGAATAGGCGAAGGGCTGCGAGAGCTTTGCTTCGAGGATGTGCGTGCGCACCTTGGTGATCTTCATCGCCGATGTTCCTTCAATCCGTTCACCGCGCCTCGTCCAGCACGCACGTCACCGTGCAGACGACGCCGCGCGGCAGGAAGTCGACGGTCGCCTCGCCGCCGAGCTGGTCGCGCGCGCTGCGCTCGATCAGGCGCGATCCGAAACCGCGCTGCACCGGCTCCGTCACCGGCGGTCCGCCGATCTCGCTCCAGATCAGCCGCAGCCGGGGCTTCGGCGTGTCGGCGATGACCTCCCATTCCAGCGTGACCCGGCCGGTCTCGTTCGACAGCGCGCCGTATTTCGCGGCGTTGGTGGCGATCTCGTGCACGATCATCGACAGCACCACGGCGAGCCGCGGCGACAGCGGCACGGTGGGGCCGGCCATGCGGATGCGATCGGGATTGCTCAGCAGGAACGGCTGGAGCACGCGCGCGATCACGTCCCTCAGCTCCGAGCCCGCCCATTTCTCCTGGCTCAGGAGATTATGCGCCTCGGCGAGCGCACCGAGCCGTCCCTCGAACTTGGTCCGCTCGTCCCGGCTTGAACTTCGGAAGGTCTGCACTGCGATCGCCTGCATCAAGGCCAGCGTGTTCTTGACGCGATGGTTGAGCTCCTCGATCAGCAGATTGTGCAGCATCTCGCCGCGCGCGATCGTGGTCGCCATCCGCACCGCGAAGGTCAGGCCGGTCAGCAGCAGGATGCCGCCGATCAGGCTGGTGATCGCGATGTCGCGCCAGAGCGGGGCGATCAGCGATCTCTCGGCGACACCGGCCACGACCGTCCAGCCGGTCAGCCGCGATCTCGTATAGGCGGAGGACAGCGCGACGCCGTCGAGCGAAACGGTGGAGAGGGTCGCCTCCGGCGTCCGGGCCATCGCATCGTTCAGTGCGCCGGAGGCCTGCTTGCCGAACGTCTCGGCCGGATTGGGCGCGCGCGCGAACACGCGACCCTTGGTGTCCAGCAGCGACACCGTCCACTGATCGTTCGGCCGCTGCTGCTCGACCAGTTTCTGGAATGTCGCGATCGGCGGGCTGAAGGAGAGCGCGTAGACGACCTCATCGTTGCGCAGCACGGGAACCTCGACGGTCACGATCGGCCGGTTCTTGGTCGAGCCGGTGAACAGGTCGGAATATTGCGGTGACTTGCTCGCAAATACCCGCTCGACGATCTCGCGATTGTTGCGGGGTGGCAGGTTTGTCGTTTCACTCGTGACGGTCGAGAACAGCTGGTGCCCGCTCCCGTCCGCCACCAGCAGGACGCTGTCCTCGCCATATTGGCTGATGAACCCGGTTGCCAGCCGGCGGAAGTCGTCGAAGTCGCCGCTTTGCAGGGCGTTGCTGAGCGCCAGCACCTGCAAGCCGCCGGTCATCCGCTGCACTTCGGAATCGAGCACGAGGCGCATGCTTCGCACCGTCTCCAGCACGCGTCGTGTCGCGTCGCTGCGGTCCTGGCGATAGTTGGAATAGGCAATACCGACCGCAAAGACGATCAGCGGCAACATCGTTCCCGTGACCAGAAGAGCGAGCCGGACCGGCAGAGTGAGCTTTGACAAACGCGGGCGTCCCGGTTCCAGCGCAGCGGCGCCGGATTATGATTTTGGGGAGACCATACGGGTGAGACTTCCACCGCGCCACGATTTTCGCGTCCGGCGAGCACGTCAGGGAGAGATTTTGCAGCGCGGTCGCGGGCGTCAAGTCGCGCACCGAGGCTGAAAGCGGCATGAAGACCGTCAGGTCTGCACGTCCAACTGAGGAGGATGACGCAGTTCTGATTTTGTGGGCCGTGCCCGCCGTTCTGGTGCTCGGCGGCGGAATTTATCTGGTCGGCCATATGCACTACAACGACGGGCCCTCGCGATCGATCGCGAGGGCCCGTTCTTGTTGAGACGCAGCTCAGAGATTGCTCTCGGTGATCGCCGCATAGACCATGCTGCGCAGTTCGCGCCGGAGCGGATAGGCGCTCGACGGCAGCACCTGCGTCATGAAGATGGTGATCAGCTCTTCGGCCGGGTCGATCCAGAACGAGGTCGTGGCCGCACCGCCCCAATTATATTCGCCCGGGCTGCCGGCGATCAGCGTCTCCGCCGGCCGCATGGTCACGGCGAAGCCGAGGCCGAAGCCGATGCCGTTATAGGTGGCTTCCGAAAACAGCGAGCGCGACACCTCCGGCAGCGCGCGGCCGCCTGGAATGTGGTTGCTCGTCATCAGCGCCAGCGTCTTCGGCCCGAGCAGGCGGACGCCGCCCAGCTCGCCGCCATTGAGCAGCGCGCGGCAGAAGGTGAGATAGTCGGCGACCGTCGAGCATAGTCCGCCGCCGCCCGAGATGAACGAGGGCGGCGACAGGAACGAGCTCTTGGTCGGGTCGTCCTGGAGCGTCAGGCCCTCGCGGCGCTGGCCGGCATGGAAGGTCATGCCRCCACCCGGGTCGGCGGAGTAGCAGGCGGCGAAGCGATGCGCCTTGGCGGCCGGCACGTGAAAATCAGTGTCGGTCATGCCGAGCGGATCGAGGATGCGCGTTTTAAGGAACTGCTCGAAGGGAATCCCGGAGATTTTTCCGACGAGATAGCCGAGCACGTCGGTCGCCACCGAGTAGTTCCAGGATTCGCCCGGCGAGAACTCCAGCGGAATTTTTGCCAGCGCCTCGATCATGCTCTGCAGCGTGCCTGACTTCTCGACCTCGCCGATCTTTTCGGTGCGATAGGCGGCATCGACGTTGGAACGCTGCTGGAAGCCGTAGGTGAGACCGGCGGTGTGCCGCAGCAGGTCGACGATCAGCATCGGCCGGGACGGCGGCCGGGTCAGGAAGGCCGGCGCGGTGCCGGCGACGAACACGCCGAGATCCTTCCATTCCGGAATGTATTTGGCGACGGGCTCGTCGATCGCCACGAGGCCTTGCTCGACCAGCATCATGAAGGCGACGCTGGTGAGCGGCTTGGTCATGGAATAGATGCGGTAAATGGTGTCGTCCTTGACCGGCGCCTTGCGCTCGACGTCGGCAAAGCCCTGCACCGAGCTGTGGGCGACCTTGCCGCGGCGATAGACCAGCAGGTGCGTGCCCGGGAAGCGGCCGGCATCGATGTAGCGGCTCTTCAGATGCGCATCGACGCGGTCGAGCGCGGCCTTGGACATGCCCACGGATTCGGGCGAGGCGGGGGTAGGGGCGAGCATCAGTTCCTCCGGGGCGTTTTGTCGGAAAGTTGATAGCGAAATGCCGGCCCCATTCCAAGCCGGTTGCGCTTAACGCGGCCGGGCCTGCTGGTGTAGGCTGCACTGTGGAACGCCTCCAAGGAGCCCATCCGGGCCAACGAGAAAATTCAGGGCAAACGCACCATGACCCAGTTCAACGAGACCGAACTCACCGAAGCCGTCGTCAAGAGCTTCGACAATACGCCTGATGCGCGGGCAAAATTCCTGCTCCAGGAATTGGTGAAGTCGCTGCACGATTACGTGAGCAAGACCGGTCTCACCTTCGAGGAATGGGAATACGCCATCGATTTCCTGACCCGCACCGGCCACAAATGCACCGACACAAGGCAGGAATTCATCCTGCTCTCCGACGTGCTCGGGGTCTCCATGCTGGTCGACGCCGTCAACCACAGGGATCGCGAGGGCGCCACCCAGACCACGGTGCTCGGCCCGTTCTATGTCGGCGAGCACAAGGTCACCGCGCACGGCACCGACATCTCGCCGAACAATCAGACCGGCGAACGGATGTTCGTGCAGAGCCGCGTCACCGACCTCAAGGGCAAGCCGCTTGCGGGCGTTCCCGTCGACGTCTGGCATGCCGACGATGACGGCTTCTACGATTCACAAAAACCGAACTACGACGAGGTCGGTGCCTCGGCGCGGGCGCGCTTCATCACCGACGCCGACGGCCGCTTCTTCTTCCGCACCATTTTGCCGTGCAGCTATCCGATCCCGACCGATGGCCCTGTCGGCGAGATGATCACGCAGACCAAGCGCCATCCGATGCGCCCCGCTCATGTGCACTTCCTCGTCAATGCGAAAGGCTATGAGCCGCTGATCACCCACGTCTTCATGGACGGCGACAAATATCTCGATTCCGACGTGGTGTTCGGCGTCAAGGACGACCTCGTCGCCAAGGTCGAGCCGCGCAACGACCCTGAGATGCCCGACGGCGCCAAGGCAAACGGGCAGTGGCACCTGATGACCTACGAATTCCACCTCAAGCCCGGCGGCGGCATGGCGCCGAAGCCGCTGGGGGTGAAGGCTGCGGAGCCGGCGTGAGGAATTCTCGCTAGAGCGCGCTTCTAGACCGCTCGGTAGTCAGGGCGCGTGCGACGTCCGCTGTGCTTCTGGTAGCTGCGCAACAGCGGACCTCACTGGATGTCCGAGTTGGGCCAACAACAAACATACTGCGAACATAAAGAAGACGCGAGGCGAGCCGGCCTTAACGCCCCCGGAGCGTCCCGATCAAGCAGGACGGATACCGCCTGTTCGTGCAGCGCGTGGGTTCACATGCCACTCCCTCCGCCACCGCCGCCGCCACCACCAGCTTGTCTGGACGCTTCGAGATTTCTGTCTAAACGACTGGGTTCATTAGGCGCGTAACCGAAAGCTCCCGGATAGCCCTTCTTCGATCCCATTGTTTGTAGCTCATGCAGCGGAGCGTAGCCGGGGACGCCCGGGTGATGTCTCTTAGAGATCTTATGCTGCAGACCAAGTGCTTTGCCTGGTACACCCTGCGCAAGCGCGGCTGGTGCGGCGGCGATGAGAGCGGCGGCACAAAGTGCGATGATCGTTGTCTTCACTTTTCGGTCCTCCCTCCTTGAAACAAAAGAGCCCGCGTAGCGGATTCAACGCCGTCACGACGGCATAGTCGAGCGCAAAAACGTCTAGCCGCAATCAACCTTTAAACCCGGCTAATCGCGCGATGTTTGGGCTATTTGGCCGATGTCGCATATGGGTCTTGGGTGTGTGCAAACGGATAGGTCGGCACGCGGCCGTGGTCGCCAATCGTTGCAGGCGGCCGATGTCTCGCGTCGGAGCGTCCAATGACTGGCCAAAGTGGGTATCGCGACGCGATATTGCGCTTTTGGAG
>NZ_JBFRFR010000095.1:0-33381 GCF_052114925.1 Bradyrhizobium sp. 2TAF36
TCCAGCAGGTGCTGGTCAATCTGTTCCGCAACGCGCTGGAGGCGATGGCGCAATCGCAGCGGCGCGAACTCGTGGTCACCAACTCCCGTGCCGCCGACGACACGATCGAGGTGGAGGTGTCCGACACCGGTTCCGGCTTCCGCGACGACGTCATTCCAAACCTGTTTCAAACCTTCTTCACCACCAAAGACACCGGCATGGGCGTCGGACTTTCCATCAGCCGCTCGATCATCGAGGCTCACGGCGGCCGCATGTGGGCCGAGAGCAACGAATCGGGCGGAGCAACATTCCGCTTCACCTTGCCCGTAGCCGACGAGACTGATCCATGACGACCAAGGGACATATCTACGTCATCGACGACGACGCCGCGATGCGGGATTCGCTGAACTTCCTGCTGGATTCCTCCGGTTTCGGCGTCACCCTGTTCGACAACGCCCAAAGCTTTCTCGATGCCCTGCCCGGCCTCGCTTTCGGCTGCGTCGTCTCCGACGTGCGCATGCCGAGCCTGGACGGGATCGAGCTTTTGAAGCACATGAAGGCCCAGCACAGCCGGTTCCCGATCCTAATCATGACAGGCCATGGCGACGTGCCGCTCGCGGTCGATGCGATGAAGCTCGGCGCCGTCGACTTTCTCGAGAAGCCGTTCGAGGACGATCGCCTCACCACCATGATCGAGACGGCGATCCGCCAGGCCGAGCCGGCGGCGAAGAACGAGGCGATATCGCAGGACGTCGCCGCCCGCGTCGCGTCCTTGAGTCCCCGGGAGCGCCAGGTCATGGAAGGGCTGGTTGCGGGCCTCTCCAACAAGCTGATCGCCCGTGAATACGACATCAGCCCGCGCACCATCGAAGTCTACCGGGCCAATGTCATGACCAAGATGCAGGCCAACAGCCTCTCGGAACTGGTCCGGCTGGCGATGCGCGCCGGCATGCTCAACGATTGAGGCAGGTCAAGGCGCCTTCCCGGCGCAATGCTAACCAGACAGCATGATCGAGGTCAGCTCACATCGTGCGCGGCCCTCGTCCCCCGCACAACCCACCGTCTTTGTGGTCGACGATGACGCCGCCGTCCTGGGATCCCTGCGGTTCCTGCTGGAGACCGACGGCTTTGCCGTGCGGACCTTCAGGAGCGGCACGGCGCTGCTCAACATCGGCGGCGCGGCTGGACCTGACTGTTACGTCATCGACTACAAGAGGCCGGACATCAACGGCATCGAGCTGGCCGGCCGCTTGCGCAAGTCCGACCGCGACGCGACTGTGATCCTGATCACCGGCTACCCAGATGAGAATATCTCGGCCCGGGCTGCGTCGGCGGGCATCAAAGACGTGGTCTTGAAGCCGCTTCTCGACGAAAACCTGGTTAAGAGCATCCGCCATGCCATCCAGGACAGTCCCCGCGCCTGACCTACGGGATTCTACGTAAGGCACCCTCCTTAAGATATCGATCGAAGTTTTCGAGGCCCCCGATACCGCGTACCAAGGCGCTATCACAACGGAGATGGCGCAGATGCTGACCCAGACGATCAACACCCCGGCGATCAACAACCAGATTATCGGCAAGGTTGCTTCCGCCCATCCCGTTACCGACCAGTTCGGCGCCATCACCGGCCACGTCGGTCTGGTCGCCACGGAATTCTCCTACCGCAAGGACGAGGAGATCTATGGCGAGGACGAGCCGGCCGAATATGTTTACCAGGTCGTGTCAGGCGCGGTCAGCAGCTACCAGCTCTTGTCCGACGGCCGCCGCCAGATCGGCGCCTTCCATCTTCCCGGCGACGTGTTCGGTCTCGAATCCGGTCCCGCTCACCGCCTTGCTGCCGAAGCCATCATCGACACCACCGTGCGCCTCGTGAAGCGCGCGAGCCTCGAGAAGGCTGCAGGCACTGACGTCCAGGTTGCCCGCAAGCTCTGGGCGATGACCGCCTCCGAGCTGCGCCATGCCGAAGACCACATGCTGCTGCTGGGCCGCAAGACCGCGATGGAGCGCGTCGCGACCTTCCTGCTCGAAATGGACCGCCGCCTCGCAGTTGCCGGCATGATGGCGCTGCCGATGTGCCGCCGCGACATCGGCGACTATCTCGGCCTCACCCTCGAAACCGTGTCGCGCGCGCTGTCGCAGCTTCACAGCCAGGGCATCCTGGGCTTCTCCGGCGCTCGCCAGATCGTGCTGCGCAACCGCCAGCGCCTGCACAATCTCGACGCCTGATCTGTCCTCGTAGTCGCTTAGCCAACTTCCGGCCTAAATCTTTAGTCAGCGTGCTGCGCGCCGCGTCTCGAAGGCAGTGCTGCTGCGCTCAAGTGATGGGCGCGGTCCACTACTCTCTAAGCGGCCTGCTGCCGGACCGCCAAGGCAGGGCAGACCAAGGCAGGGCGGACGATGCATTGCAAGGCATAACGGGAACGCGAAATGTACGCGATGGTTCTCACCGCACGCGGCGCGCCATTGACGTTCGAGCAACGACCCGACCCGATCCCCGGCCCCGGCGAGGTCCGCATCAAGGTCAGCGCCTGTGGCGTGTGCAGGACCGACCTGCACGTGGTGGATGGTGAGCTATCCGGCATTCGCTATCCAATCATCCCTGGGCACGAAGTCGTCGGCCGCATCGATGCGGTGGGCACAGGCGTCGACGACCTGACACTGGGCATGCGTGTAGGTGTCCCCTGGCTCGGCTTCACTTGCGGCGAATGCTTCTATTGCCGCACGGATAAGGAAAATCTCTGCGACCGCCCCAAATTTACCGGCTACACACGGGACGGCGGCTTTGCCAGCCACCTCGTTGCCGATGCTCGATATTGCTTTCCGYTCGGCGAGCACGGCGAGGACGCAGCCCTTTCACCCCTGCTCTGCGCCGGCCTGATCGGCTGGCGATCCCTGGTGATGGCCGGTGACGGCAAGACGCTCGGCATCTACGGCTTTGGCGCGGCCGGCCATATCGTGGCGCAGGTGGCGCGCGCAGAGGGACGGACAGTCTACGCCTTTACCCGTGCCGGCGACCAGGAAGCACAGCAACTCGCACTTTCGCTCGGCGCAGACTGGGCCGGCGCTTCGGAGGACACTCCGCCGACCGAGCTCGATGCCGCCATCATCTACGCGCCGGTCGGAGCATTGGTGCCGCTTGCCCTGCGCGCGGTCCGCAAGGGCGGGCGCGTTGTGTGCGCCGGCATTCACATGTCGGACATTCCGACGTTCCCCTATCAAATTCTTTGGGGCGAACGGCAGGTCGTGTCGGTTGCGAATCTCACGCGTAAGGACGGCATCGATTTTCTTGCGACGACCGCGAAGGCCAATATTCAGACACACACGACTGTATTCCCCCTCGATCAGGCCAATGAAGCGCTAGCCCGTTTGAGGGACGGCAAGCTCGTTGGCGCAGCCGTTTTGCGTCCGTGACCGTCGCGTCTACTGCTCGAGCACGTAAGAGCCCGGCGCGTCATCCAAAGGCGCGCTTTTTTCTGCCACGCTTGCTGGCGAGGAGGCCGGGACAGGTTGACCGGAATGTGCGGTGAGAAATCGCGTCCACTCGGTCCACCATGATCCTTCGTGAGATGGYGCGCGCTTGATCCATTCGTCCGGACCGAGATAGCGGTCATGGGCCTTCTTGGCGAGCACCTGGTAGCTGTGCCCCTCCTCGGCTGGAGGCGCGACGATGCCGGCATTGTGGCCGCCACTCGTCAGGACGTAGGTGATGTCTGCATCGGCAAGGAAATTGATCTTGTAGGTCGATTTCCAGGGCGCGACGTGGTCGCGCAACGTACCGACGACGAACATCGGCATGTGCAGATCCGAGAGAGCGACCGGCCTGCCGTTGACCTGATAGCGCCCCTCGGCGAGATCGTTGTTGAGGAACAGCCGCCGCAAATAGTCGGAATGCATTTGATAGGGCATGCGCGTAGCATCGGCATTCCACGACATCAACTCGCTTGGTGCGGCTCGCTCTCCGACCAGATAGTCTCGCACGACGCGCGACCAAAGCAAGTCGTTGGTCCGCAACATCTGAAAGGCACCGGCCATCTGCGCTGTTGCCAGCAAACCTTGCCGCCACATCATATCCTCCAGGAACGAGACCTGGCTTTCGTTGATGAACAAGGTAAGCTCGCCCGCTTCCGTGAAATCGGTCTGCGCCGCGAGCAGTGTCACCGATCGGAGGCAATCTGGCCGCTCGCGAGCCAGCCTGGCCGCCGCGATCGACAACAGGGTGCCACCGAGGCAATAGCCCGCGGCGTGGATGGCCCGGTCAGGCCGAAGCGAATTGATGGCGGCGATTGCGGCATCCACTCCGAGTTCGCGGTAGTCTTCGAGACTGAAATTGCGATACTCGGGGGTTGGATTCTTCCATGAGATCATGAAGACGGTGAAGCCGCTTTCGACGAGGTAGCGGACGAGAGAATTACGCGGCGAGAGGTCGAGGATGTAGTATTTCATGATCCAGGCAGGCACGATCAGAATAGGCTCGGGCCGGACGGTCGGGGTCATCGGAGAATATTCGATGAGCTCGATCAGCTCGTTGCGATAGACGACCTTGCCGGGTGTGATCGCAACATCCTTCCCCGCCACGAAAGTCTGATCGCTCCTCAGCCTTGCACCGGCGAGCAGGGCCCGCCAATCCTCCCACCAGTTGTGCAGGCCATAGACGAAATTGCCGCCGCCGGTCTCCATGATCTTGCGCAGAACTTCAGGATTGCTTACGGCGAAGTTCGTCGGAGCCACCGTATCCAGGCATTGGCGAAGCGCGAAGTCGGCGATGGCCGCGTTCGAATGGGCCAGTCCGTGGATGCCGATCGTCGTCGAATGCCACCATTGTTGGGTCAGCAGAAAAGCCTGGGCCAGGAGGTTGAAGGACGGTAGCTCCCAATCCGAGCCCGTGAAACGGCGGTCGTTTTCCGGCGGCCTGATCACGGACCAAGGCTGGAATACCRCATGCCGCGGCACCATGGCATCGACAAGATCAAACGCATTCTGGATCGCCCGGCCGGCAAGGCTGGCCTGCTTGCCGGGTGAGGCCAGGAGGTGCAGTTGCCAGTCGGCAAAAGCCAGGGCCAGCGCAGCCGGCGAGACCCCGCCGGTAAAGCGCGCCAGCGCCGCGTGGAAGGATCGGTCGATGGCACCGACGGCTGCATCGGAGCCGGACGGCGGCGCTGGCACCATTGCCTCAGTAATCGGGGGCTCAATGGGGACCTGGTCAGAATTCGAAGCTATGGGAATGCGGCTGGCGGACGCTGGAGGCGACATGGTGAACTCCTTTGGCCCCCGCAACGTAACGATCTTGCCCGAGCCCGAATTGAGCTGCATCAACCCGGAAATTGGGCTGCCTCTTACCTTTCTGGCCAAGCGACCAACAGGCCGGCGAGCCCTTCGATGATCGAGCAGCCTAGCGCGGCCAAAGCTTTGGCCGCCGAGTTCTGGCTAACGCCAAAAGACGCCCTCTACCGCGCGCTCGGCTCCGGTCCGGATGGGCTATCGCAGGTCGAAGCGAACCGGCGCATCGCGATCTTCGGAGCAAACCGCGCTGACGCCTCTCAAAGCCGGTCGGTCCTGCGCAAGCTCGGCCAACGCCTTTGGAACCCCTTGATTGCGATGCTACTGGCGGCCGCGCTCGTATCCGGACTAAGCGGCGACGTTGGCAGTTTTGCAATTATCGCAACCGTGCTGTCCCTATCCCTTACGCTGGACATCGTTCAGGAACATCGCGCCGAACTGACGGCCGAGGCGTTGCGGGAATCGGTCGCTATTCGTGCCGACGTCGTTCGGGATGGCAAGGACATCACGGTACCGGTAACCGCACTCGTCCCCGGAGACGTCGTGAAGCTCCGTACCGGCGATCTCATACCGGCCGATGGAATCGTCCTCGACGCCCGGGAATTGCAGGTCAACGAAGCCCTGATGACGGGCGAGCCGTTTCCGGCGCTCAAGACGGATGCACCCTGCGACACCACATTGCCGGCGGAAGCGACCAATGCCCTGTTCGCCGGAACTAGTGCCGTCGGCGGAAGCGGCACGATGTTGATCGTGAAAACCGGAAGCCGGACGCGCTTTGGCGCGATCATCGCGGCACTGGCGGCCAACGCTGCACCAACGGCTCTCGAACAGGGTGTGCGAAAGCTCGGAATACTTATCCTTCGGCTCACGCTGTTTCTTACTCTCTTTGTCCTGATGGCTCACCTCGTCGCGCAACACTCCGCAATGGGGTCGTTCCTATTCGCGGTTGCGCTCGCTGTCGGCTTGACGCCCGAGCTGCTTCCCATGGTGATGACGGTAACACTTGCACGGGGCGCTCGACGCATGGCGGACCGAAAAGTTGTCGTCAAGCGGCTCTCCGTGATCCACGATCTCGGTGCCATGGACACGCTCTGCGTCGACAAAACAGGCACACTGACCGAAGCGAGGATCACGCTCGATGCGCATGTCGATCCGCAGGGGCAATCCAGCGATCGTTCTAAGCCTCGCGGGCCTGAACAGCGCCTTCCAGGCCGGCATCAGAAGTGCCCTCGACGAGGCGATACTGTCGGCAAGGAGCGGTGCTATCGATGGCTGGGGTCGGCTCTCGGAAGTCCCGTTCGACTTCGAGCGGCGGCGCCTGTCAGTGCTGGTCGCCCGAAATGGCGAACATATGCTGATCGCAAAAGGAGCTCCCGAATCCATCTTGGCCCACTGCGTTGCCTTGGAAATCGATGGCCTGGCCCATCCGCTCGACGCCGCCTGGCAGCAAAGAATGGCAGACATTCAGGATCGATATGCCCGCGATGGCTTCCGGCTTCTTGCCGTCGCCGTGAGGGCCATGCCCCCTGGGCAGCAGACGATTGCCGTCGACGACGAGGCTGATTTGACCATGATCGGGTTCTGTGTGTTTGCCGATCCACTCAAGCAGGACGCGGCCTCAGCCATTGAAGCCCTCAACTCGCTCGGCGTGACGATCAAGTTCGTTTCAGGCGACCATGACGCAGTGGTTTCGCACGTTGCAAAGTCAGTCGGCCTTCAGTCGGACCGTATCATCACCGGTGCCGAGATCTCCGAACTCACCGATGCCGCGCTGATCGCCAGGGTCGATGACATCGATCTGTTCGCCCGCATCGATCCCGATCAGAAGCGGCGGATCATTGCCGCCCTCCGGCATCGCAATCACGTGGTCGGCTCCATGGGCGATGGCGTCAACGATGCCCCGGCAATCCATGCAGCCCATGTCGGCATATCCGTCACCGGCGCGACTGAAGTCGCCCGCGCCGCCGCCGACATGATCCTGCTGGCTCCCGATCTTTCAGTGCTTGCGGCCGGCGTGCGCGAAGGCCGCAGAACATTTGCCAACATCCTGAAGTACGTCCGAATGGGAAYGAGTTCGAATTTCGGAAACATGCTTTCGATGGCCCTGGCCTCGATCGTGCTTCCATTCCTGCCGTTGCTGCCGCTACAGATCCTGTTGAACAATCTGATCTACGACCTCTCTGAAATCGGCATCCCTTTCGATGAAGTCGACCGCGAAGACGTTGCCCGCCCGGAAGCCTGGAACATGGCAAACATCCTTCGCTTCACGATCATCATGGGAGTGGTCTCCTCCCTATTCGATGTGGTTACCTTCGCAGTTCTGCTCAAGGTATTTGCGGCGGACGCGGCACTGTTTCAGACCGGCTGGTTCGTGGAGTCAATATCCACACAGATCCTGGTGATTTTCGTGATCAGGTCCCGCCGGATGCCCTGGCGTGCGAACCGCCCTCACATCATCCTGATCGCCACATCGCTTGGCGCCCTCATCGCTGGTGTGGGGCTGGCGCTCGGCCCATGGGGAAGATTGTTCGGCTTTACCGCCCTTCCCGTGGCATTCCTGGCGACGATCGCTGCCATCGCCGCCGCTTACCTCATCTCGGCTGAGCTCGCCAAGCGTTTAGCGATTTCAAGTCCGGAAAGCCCGAGGAACGGACCCTCGGGGAAGATGCCTCCATAAGCCCGTGACCGGCCGATCGCTCATTGCGCCACAACGCCCTTCTCCGAGACATCGAATTCCCCGCTTCGATACTGGATATCCGGCGGCTACCGCCGCCTTGATGTGCGTCAAGTCGRCCAATAGCCACATGTGGTGCTCTTATCAAGATCAGAGCCGGAGGCGCGCATGTTCAGAGACCTGTTGGTGCACATTCCCACGGAGCGGTCACCGCGGCCCGCCATCGACGCTTCCGTTTCCCTGGCGATGACCGCAGGTGCGCACCTGGATGCAATCGCGACGGGATATGCGTCGACCAACGTGCCCTTCGTTGCGGAGGGCGGCGCGGCCATCGCAGCATCGCTGCAATTCGAGTACGAACGCGCAATGGAGCGGGCCGACGCCGCCCTAGGCATTTTCGAAATCGAGGCGAAGAACGCGCAGATTGCCTATGGAAAATACACGCTGAGCGGATCTATCGCCGAGACCGTTTCGAGGTTTGGCGCGTCGGCGCGCCTCTATGATCTCACGATCGTATCACAAGGCGAACCAGACGGCGATACGTTCGACAACGAGCTTCCACAGGAACTCCTCTTGCAGGTGGGTGGGCCGGTGCTGTTCATCCCCTATACTTTCCGTGGGGCGTTCAAGGCGTCGCGAATCGGCATCTGCTGGGACGGCAATCGCCTTGCCGCTCGCGCTTTGCGGGACGCGATGCCATTCATCACCAAAGCAGATGCGCTGACAACCATCACTCTCAACGCATCCGAAGTGCCGGCCGACGCATCGCCCGAGCGCCTCGTGAAACACCTCGCGCGGAAGGGCCTGCGAGCGAAGACCATTTCGCTTCAGTCCGACCGTGGTAATCTGCATGCGAGCATCCTGTCGATCGCTGCGGATGAAACCCTCGACCTCCTGATCATGGGCGGCTACGGCCATTCCCGACTTCAGGAAACAGTGTTCGGCGGCGTCACACGCGAGATGTTCCGCAGCATGACCGTTCCCGTCCTGATGCCGCACTGATGGAGCACGATGTGAGAACGCTTCTCCGCACTGAACGCGTCGTGGCAGCAGTCGGCGTCGTCGCTGCGGCTCTCCTTCTCTTCTCCGGACCGACTGCGGCTTCGAGCGTCGAGCAGGGACGGCGTCTTGCGTTGCTATATTGTGCAAAGTGCCACTCGACCGACAAAGTAAGCCCCAGCCCACTCAAGATCGCTCCCCCGTTCAGGACGTTGCACGAACGATATCCGATCGAGATGCTGCAAGAGGCTTTAGCCGAAGGCATCGTCACAGGGCATCCTATGATGCCGGAATTTCGATTCGATGCCGACCAGGTCGGCGATTTCATGGCGTTTCTGAAGACGTTGGAGCAATAGGATGCATTGATCGCCTCACCTGACGTCTACAAGGTGATCGCCGAGAGCGGCCATACTCCCGTCGTTCTCGTGACGTGGAAACCAGGTCAGCGCGATGACGGACCGCCGTCGGGGCCTGTATCTCGGCATCGATCCATTGATCAACCGTTGCTTTTCGGACTTTATCGGAATTGAGCTGACGCAAGGTGACAATGCAACGGCGCGTTTGGCGCCCACGGGGAAGCTTGATTCAACGCAAAAGACTGGATTGGCGCTCTGCTAATTTGCTCAGAAATCGAAGGGCTATCAGATGGCGCTGCGGAATTGGTACGTGGTTCTGGCGATCTCGGCGGGCGCGATGACGTCCGCAATCGCTCAATCCGACTTCCAACCCTCCCCAAATGCCAAGCAAGATGCGCCCCGCCTGATCGAAATCATGAACGCGGCACAGGTCCAGCACTTGAAGCTGTGGTTCGCGGGCAAGTCGAAGAACTGGGATCTCGCCGCTTTCGAGCTGCGCCAATTGACCGACAGTCTGGCTCAAGCTGCCATATTCTATCCGGGAATTCCGGTAAGCAATGTTACTACGATGAAAGAGCCCCTGCTCTCAATCGCCGACGCAATTTCAGCGGGAGATAACCGCGGGTTCGCTGTGTCCATGCGGGCTCTGACGGACGGCTGCAATGCCTGCCACACCTCGATGGAGCGCGGTTTTATCGCCATCGGCCTACCTACTAACCAGCAGCCGCCCGCCAATCAGATATTTACGCCGATCGGCAAGGGGCCGAAGAAATGATGAGCCAGGCAAACGGCGGCTCCGCCTAACGTCAAAAAGAGGAACGGCATGTCGGCAGTCTTCGCGCTCGGTCGTGCCCACGGCAAGAATATCGACCGCCATCACCGGCTACTCAAGACGACCCTCTCGGATGTGGAGCGCAGCTATATCGAATGGCGGCTTTCGCAGGAGCAGGCTGCCCTCGAGGCGCTCGATCAGCCCCTTCAGGAGGACGGTTGTCTAGACGGCTGTGGTGACATCTTGAATTAAGCCAGACTTCAGTGCCCAAAGCGGTGTTCCCGAACCTCTTAGGTATTCTGCGGGTAAACCTGCTCACGGTGAACTTCGCGGCCGCTTTCGTCGATGATGACGATCCTGAGATCCCGATTGCCTTCGGGATTCTCCTTGCGCACCCTGTCTGCAAGAAGCTTGCTGTGCACGATCGCGGCGCCATCGCTCTCTAACTCCAAGCCTGACTTGTCCCGGACGGGAACGCCATCCTTCATGTCAAAGTAGTAGGTGTGCATTAGCTACTTCCTGCGGCCCGCTTTCGAAACAATGGACACGATGCTGCACGGGGAAAGAAAAGGCCGACGAGGACATGGGGCGCAGACCTCGGCCGTGACTGGGGGGGCGCAATCGTAGGGTCGATCACGCAACGAGAAGATAGCCAGTTCTCATTGCCTGGGCTTGATCCGGATCAAAACCTGCGCTGGCGAACCTATCTTTTTCGCTCCCGGTATCGCGCGCCAATTCGCCCGTCGCGACACTGACGAGATGGATCCTTGCGCCAGCAGGGCAGTGCACGACGGCGACCACTTCGTCCGCTTTCTCGGAGGAATCGCCAAGGAGGTGTTGAACATTCATGCCGGTGTTGGGACAGCGAAACAGGACGTTGGACATTGAAATCTCCGTACCACACACCTGCTCCTTGCCGAGGAGATCGGATGCATAGCCGACCGGTATTGGTCCCGACGGCCCCTGGCAGTCGAGAAACGTCTGCCTCTCTGCCGCATTTTGCCCATCGAATGAGTGGTGATCAACGAGCCTCGCATCGGGCAGGCTGCCGCCGGATAGCTAATAAACTTTCGAGCGCTGCTTCCCGATTGAGGGAAATCAACCTCCGGCCGATGGGCGTGATTATACTTTTCGGTGACCCAAATGGTCAAACCTCGAAGGAGAAATGATCATGGCAACCGAAACCAAATTGCCCGTTACCAAATCGTCCGGCGCGCCCGCAGCCGCCGGCGAGGCGTGGCGGCCGTTTCAACGTGAGGGCGGCCTGAGAGCCTAACCGAGCGCGAGGCTACCACAGCCGCAGCCTCGCCTCGGAAGACAGGCCATTATCGACCTTCGAGGGCATATCATGCGCGCACATCATGTCATGACTAAAGACGTCGTCGCGGTGACGCCGCACACCACGATCGAAGAAGCTGCAAAGATCATGCTTCGAATGCATATCAGCGGCCTGCCAGTCATCGATGATGCCGGCAATCTCGTTGGCGTCGTCTCGGAAAGCGACCTCCTCCGGCGCAATGAGATCGGCACCGGTCGCAAGCACGCCGCCTGGTTGAAGTTCTTCATGGGACCAACACAAGCGGCCGCGGAATTCGTTCACGAGCGCGGCCGCAAGGTCGAGGATGTCATGACGCAGAAAGTCTTCTCCGTGCAGGAGGAAACATCACTGGCCGATCTGGTCGACCTGATGGAAAAGCACGACATCAAACGCGTCCCGGTGATGCGGGGCAAGGCGTCTGTCGGGATCGTCACGAGGACGAATTTGTTGCAAGCAATGGCGAGCCTCTTGCATGAGATTCCCGACCCGACCGCCGATGATGAGCACATTCGCGAGCGCATCACGCGCGCGGTCAACGCCACCGACTGGCGTCCAATCGGCTTTGAAGTGAATGTCCGCAAAGGCGCCGTCCATCTGCATGGCCTCATCACCACCGATGAGGCCCGACGGGCGACGACCGTCGCCGCCGAGAACACTAGCGGCGTCAAGGAGGTGCACGACCACCTCCGCTATACTTACTCGGAGTTTTTGGCCGAGTCGGGCAAAGGCATGAAGGCCGCGGGCTAGACCGCTCGCGGATCGAGGCAACTATGCTTGGATGGAACGCTCGGATTCTCTTCGTCATTGCAGCGCCGATCACGGCACCCTTCGTGGCGCGTGACGCGCTGAACTTCGGCTTGATTCAGACCTTTGTTACGATGCTCCTTGTCACAGCCATGGTCGGGCTGGTTGCGGCCTATTCTGGGCACAGCCGACGCGCCCGTCACTGAAAATGCATGCGTCCGGATCGGAGTTCGGATGGATCCCGACGGTCCGAGGACGATGACCGCGGCAAGATCTCTGATGCAGACGGCTGGGATCAGCCCATTTCTATTGGGCGGACACAAAAAGCCTCCTGACCGCGTCGACCGGTGCCGCAAAAGCAAAACCAGCTCTTTGCGCGACGATCACTCCGATCAGCTTGCCCTGTATATTCACCAGCGCGCCTCCCGAGCTCCCCTGGCCCACAAGCACATCTGATTGGATCAGATCGCTATTGACGATGCCCGGACACGAACGATGCAACGCTGAAACAATGCCAAATGTCACGATCTGTCCCCAATCCTGGGGATCGCCGATCGCCAGGACGGGCTCTCCCACCTCAAGCGCGCCAGGTTTCTCCAAAGCCAATACACGAAGGTTATCGGCGGCGATTCGCAGTAGCGCAACGTCATCTCGCTCGGATCGGGCCAGCAGAACGGCGTTCAGGGCTCGCCCATCCTGGAGCAATGCTTTTACGACCGTTGCGTTTGCAACCAGGTGATCTGCGGTGACGATCAGCCCCGTCAGGGCATCCACGATCACGCCCGCTCCCTGCAACTCTCGAGGTGTAGGAGGATCTGGAAATCCAGCTTCCGGATCGAATATTCGCGGCTCTGACGGCACGCCCCAGCTTCGTATCCCTACCACAGCCGGCGAGATGCGTTTTACGAGGGGAGCAAGGCTCCTCGCCGAGTAAATCTCTTCTTGTTCTCTATAGAGATCGTCGCCCCAACAGGCACCGGACCCGAGGACAAGCACCAGACTCCACACCAAGACGCCTATCCATCTTAGACATCGGCAAAACATACTGTGTGACATAGGGCACCGCCCCCGGCGATCAGAGTACGTTACCTGAAGAGCCTAACGACCTGGATTGGGAGCGATTTGAGGATTCTCAAATTGCTTAGCTCTGCTCGCAGATTTCCGGGTGGATGTTGGATGGCCACGGGCTGCACCACCTTTTTGCCGGCCTAAGGATACTTCCTTAGGTGAAGCCCCCAAATTTCGGCCGCACGGTGGATGCTTTAGAAAGGCTTCGCAAGCACGCATTTGGCTCGATGACGAGTGGCCTGCAATGAACCATTCGATCTACACCGTGGATAAGGCAACGCACCTGAAGGTGGTCGTCTCCGTGCTGCTCGCCAGCATCGCCATTGTAGCGACCGCACTGACTGCCCGCCTGACTCATCCGGAAATGAATGCGAAGGCGACGACTCAGACGGCCTACGAGGCTCGTTCAGCCCATGCTCTTACCGAGGTCGCGCAACGCGAGAGGCACCCGATTTAGATCGGCTGTTGGAGGATCGTGAGATGACCGGCGAAGCGATCAAGGCGTTGATGATATTGGCGCTGTATAGCGTGCTCGAAATCACGCTCTTTTATTCGTCGATTGGCGATTTTCGCAAACGTCTGGTTCGCCCGCGCATCCGCCGAACCGCCACCGCCGAACTTGCCGGTCGAACACAGGAGGACCAGGGCACGCACTCATAAATGCATGGTTCACCTCCGAGGTGATGCATACGTTCTACGACGCACTGGGTATTTCGACGTTGCGACCTTCGCCCATTGTCTCAATCACGTCAGGCCAAGGTTGCGAACCAGCATATAGATCGCCACCGCGAATATGAGCGCCGCGAACACGGTGTTCAACGTACCTTTGCGCTCGGCGAGGGAGCTGGCCGAGCGGGCGCCAAAGAGCCCCCCGAGAACTCCGCCGCAGACAAACAACGCGGCAAGATACCAATCGACGAGGCCGGACAGGGCGTAGTTGGCCGCCGTCGTCAGCCCAAAGGCGGTCACCGCCACGAGAGAGGAGCCAACCGCGTAGAGGATCGGCATGCCAGTGGCAGCGATGAGTGCCGGCACGATCAGGAAACCGCCACCGATCCCGAAGAAGCCGGACAAGGCTCCGGTAGCAAGCCCCAGAGCGAGGAGCTTCAGCAGGTTCTCCCGGTTGAGCCGGACCGACGGCTCGCCCACGCCGGAGCGCCCCTTCAGCATCAGCGCGCCCACCACCATCATGACAATGGCGAACAACGCCAGCAGCTTCTGGCCCTCGACGATCTTGCCGAGGGTGGAGCCGAGGAAGGCGCCGGCCACACCTGCGAGTGCGAATACGGAAGCGCAGCGCCACTTCACGTTGCCGGCACGGGCGTGGTTGGCGAGGTTCACAGCGGCGTTCACCGCAACGGCGATCGCACTGGTGCCGATCGCGACGTGCGGATCCGACACCCCGACCAGATAGACGAGGAGCGGCACGGCCAGAATTGAGCCGCCGCCTCCAACCAGCCCCAACGAGAAGCCGACCAATGAGCCGGAAGCGAGGCCGAGCGTGCCTTGGGTCAGCGCCAGCAGCATAGTGGACTATTCCTCATGTCAAACTGCCATCACCCGGCTCGCGCAGGCGAGCCGTAGACGCCACGGTTCCAGGGCGCGCGCATCAGAATGCGGGCCATGCCGCAGAAGCCGGTGAAGCCGGCTGTGATCAGCCCCGCACCGACGAAGGCCGGTACAGCGAAGAACCACGTCGATACGAAAAGCCCGAGCAGCGTGCCCACGACCGCAAGACTGCCAGCCCCGATCTGCACCTGGCGCTGAAGCTCCAACGGTTGGCGCCGGTCGTTAACGACCGGCAGGCCGGCCTTGCGCCAGGCGTCGAGCCCGCCTTCGACGATAAAGGCCTCGCAGGGTTCGCTCAGCTTCGCCGCGAGCCGCGGCGCGTTGGCCTGAGTGCGGGCGCCGCTTTTGCAATGAAAGATGACCGGCTTGCCCTGATACAAGGCGAAGTCGGCCTCGTCGAGCTTCGACAGCGGAAGGTGCCGCGCGCCCCGAATTTTCTCGCGGGCGTGCTCGTCAGCTTCGCGGATGTCGATCAGGAGGGCGCCACTGTCGAGAAGGCGGCGTGCCTCGGCTGGCTTGATTGTGGGTAGTGACATGATTAGCTCCTCTACTTCCCTAAATCAGCTCTTCGCCTGGACGGGTTTGCAATAGAGCTCGTGCAGCGTCGCAAAGAGTTGCTCGATGCGCGGATCGGCGATCCGGTACCAGAGCGTCTGGCTTTCGCGCCGAAAGGTAACGAGGCCCTCCTCGCGCATCCTCGCGAGGTGCTGCGACAGCGCCGATTGCGACAGTCCCACGGCTTCCGCGAGGGCATTCACGTTGCTCTCGCCGCATTCGACGAGGTTGCACAGGATCATCAGCCGACGCTCGTTGGCGAGCACTCGCAGGATTCCGGCGACCTCAACGGCCTGTTTTTCGAATGTCTCCAGATCGAAGGCCCGGGAGGCGCGGGAGGCCATTAGCCAACTCCATATATTAGATATTGCTAATATAGTAAGTACTAATATATATGTCAAGTTCAAACGAACCGGTGACATCAGGAGGTTCAAGCCATGTCAGGACAACCCATCATCCGAGCGTTCTTCGACGAGCCGACCAACACGGTGAGCTATCTGGTCGCCGATCCGGCGACCAAGAAGGCCGCTATCATCGACCCCGTATTTGACTACGACCACAACTCGGGCGAGGTGGACACGCGATCGGTTGCGTCCATGCTGAAGACCGCCGAAGAGGCGGGCTACACGATCGAATGGGTGCTCGAGACGCATGCCCATGCCGACCATCTCTCGGGCGCCCCCTTCATCAAGGCGAAGACAGGTGCCCAAATCGGCATCGGCGAGCACATCAAGGACGTGCAGCGCATCTTCCGGCCGATATTCAATGCCACCGAACTGAAGACGGACGGCAGCGACTTCGACCGCCTCTTCCGGGACGACGAGCGCTTCAAGATCGGCGAACTCGATGTGGAGGTGATCTTCACGCCCGGGCACACGCCCGCCGACGTCTCTTACAAGATCGAGGATGCCCTGTTCGTCGGCGACACCCTGTTCATGCCGGACTACGGCACGGCGCGGGCCGACTTCCCAGGCGGCGACGCGCACAAGCTCTACCGGTCGATCAAGCGCCTCCTGGCGCTGCCGCCCGAGACACGGCTATTCATGTGTCACGACTATAAGGCGCCGGGCCGCGACACATACGCCTGGGAGACCACAGTGCGCGAACAGCGCGAGAAGAATGTCCAGGCCAAGGAGGGCGTCACGGAGGCTGAGTTCGTGGCCATGCGCCAGGCGCGCGATGCCACGCTCTCAGCGCCCAGGCTGCTGCTGCCTTCCATCCAGGTCAACATTCGCGCCGGCAAATTTCCGCCTGCCAAAGCCAATGGAGTACGCTATCTCACCATTCCCGTGACGCTGAAAGGAGGAGCAGAGACCTGCGTTTGAGGCAGGCCAGCCGCTATCGCCTGTGATGTCGTCTTCTGGACCCAGAGCTGACGAAAAGTGAAGCAAGATTGCAGAACGCTACCGCTCACCGTGAGGAGGCTGACACCAGCCTCTGGTCGCGGCCAGCGAGCAAAGCGGCTGATACGATTCCACTCACGAGCAACGCCCAGTCCTGCGGCACATGCAGCAGGATTGCCGCGCTGCCCCCGATGAGCGACCAGAGGATAGGAATAATCAGCAGCAGGCGAGGAATCGGCCGGATAGTGAGCAGCAACATCCCGAACGTGAAGATCGTGACGGGGCATGGCGTTACACCGAACGCAGGCAGTTCCGCAAGGTCATGACCGGTCGCCACTCCAAGAAGCCAGTAGATGGCAGCCGCATAGAGAACGAATGCAATGCCAATCCATGCCGCCGGACCGTTGCTCCGGCCGAAAGTCATTCGACCCTGTATGACACCAACGTATCCAAACGCCATGGCCTGAACTGCGAACAGCGCACCGAATGCATAGGCCATTTTGTTGATGGGCGCGAAAAATATCAAATGATAGATGAGCCCCGTCCACGCCCACATCGCAGCAAGAACACCGGCGATGATCTCATCGGATCGCTTGCACCTGCGGAATACCAGTGCGAACGCCAGGCCCCCTATGATCAAGGCAATGATCTGCGCCGGCCAGATCGCGCTGTTGTAGCTTGCGAAGACCCCGAAAAATTGCTCGACAGAAAACGGCAACATAATCGCTGCTCCGCCTGCTATTTAACGTTAGCTGCTTCCGATGCCTGTCATTTGACACGGATCAAGTCGGAGGACTGTTGAAGAGCCCGCCAGCCCCCACTCCATTGCAGCGTACCTGGAGACATTACGAGCGCATCGGTCTCACTGAGACAGCCGCATCGCCGGCGCCCCACGACCTCTCCGTGCTCGAGGACCGGCGACGGGTTGATCTGTCGCAAACCGGGCTCCTCGGCGAGCCCTATCCTCGCTTCACCGCGACAACGAAGTTTTCATCGATGAACGCCATTCCACCCGGCCGCACCCAGCTCAGATCCCGCCGTGTCAATCTCGACACCGGCCGGGAAAACGTCGTTGTGATCTCTCGCCGGTCCACGGCGCTGCGGCCGGACCTGTTTCGAGGCTTTTCCAGGGTCGAGCTGCGCAGCGACGCGAAGACGCAACTGGCGACCGTACTTCTCACCGATGACGACAGCCTGGTCGGGCCCGACGAGCTTGGCATGGCCGAGCCCGCGTTCCGGCGCTTTGGGCAGCCGGCAGGCAGCTATGTTGCAGTGACCCCCGCTCCCTCCCCACCAAGTCTGGACGCAGTTCGCGCCAAGATTCAGGGCAAGACGCTCGAGGCCCCCGAGATCGGCGCAATTGTCGACGATCTCGCGCGCTATCGCTATTCGGATATGGAAATCGCCGCGTTCCTCGTCAGCTCCGCCAACTTCATGACATCCGGTGAGTTGATCGCTCTTACGGAGGCCATGGCGAGAGCCGGAACGCAGCTCAGATGGAATGCCAAGACCGTCGTCGACAAGCATTGCATTGGTGGCATTCCCGGCAATCGCACATCCATGATCGTGGTCCCGATTGTAGCCGCGCACGGGCTTACGATCCCGAAGACGTCGTCGCGCGCGATCACGTCGCCTGCCGGAACGGCCGACACCATGGAGGTACTGGCCCGGGTCGACCTCAGCGTCGAAGCGATGAAGGAAGTCGTTGCCTCCTGCAATGGCTGCCTTGCCTGGGGCGGGCATGTCAATCTGTCGCCGGCAGATGACATCCTGATCGGCGTCGAGCGACCGCTGGCGCTGGATACGCACGAACAGATGGTTGCATCCATTATGTCGAAAAAGCTGGCCGCCGGCTCGACGCATCTTCTCATCGACCTTCCGGTGGGACCCAACGCCAAGCTTACGACTGCATCCCAGGCTATGCGACTCCGCAAGTTGTTTCAGTTCGTCGGCGACCGCTTTGGCCTCGAGGTGGAGGTCGTGACCACCGATGGACGGCAGCCCATCGGCAGCGGTATCGGCCCGGCGCTTGAGGCACAGGACGTGATGGCAGTGCTCGCCAATGAGCCCCAGGCTCCGCGCGATCTTCGTGAGAAGTCGTTGCGACTTGCCGCCCACCTTCTGGAACATGACCCCGACTTGCGCGGTGGCACCGGCTATGCACGCGCAAGCGAGCTCCTGGAGAGCGGGGCGGCGCTTCGGCAGATGGTGAAGATCGTCGAGGCCCAGGGCCCAGCGCCTTCCGCGAGCGAAATCGGTAGCCTTACTCTCGACATTCACGCCGCAAGAGATGGTGTCGTCTCCGCGATCGATTGCTTGCGCCTCAACCGGCTGGCGCGAACGGCCGGCGCTCCGCTCGACAAGGGCGCCGGTATCAAGTTGTTCAAGAAGATCGGAAATCGGGTCGAGCAAGGCGAGCCGCTCTATCGCATTCACGCGTTCGAACCCTCGGGGTTTGACCTTGCTGTCGGCATGGCCCAGCTGGACTCTGCTTACTGGATCGAACCGCAAGCCGGGGCAGCACCATGATCCGGAGTGCAGTTCAATGGCTGCCCACTTCCACCCATTTCGGGCCTCGGCTTGCTGAAATTCTGGATGTTGTCGGCCATGAAATCATCTTGCATCGATTTCCCGATGGGGAGCTGCGTGCAACCGTCGGCCCAGCGGCAACCACCACGATAGTCTGTTGCTCGCTCAATCAACCTAATGAAAAGCTGATTGCGCTGTTGTTTGCTGCAGAGGCCTTGCGGCGCGATGGAGCCGAGCGGCTTGTGCTTGTTTCACCTTATCTCGGCTACATGCGTCAGGACACAGCGTTCCATCCGGGTGAGGCGATTAGTCAGCGCGCAATCGGTACCCTTCTGGCGAACACATTCGATTGCGTCATCACGTTTGATGCGCATCTCCATCGGACGTCGAACCTCGCCGAGGTCTTTCCTGGCATTGAAGCGCACAACTTGTCGGCGGCTCCTGCGATCGAAGCTCACCTTCGTGCCGAGACAGTCGCGCCCGCGACGGTCGTGGTCGGTCCCGATGAAGAATCGCGATCTTGGGTGGCCGACATTGCCGGCCGTCTCGGACTTGCGTACAGCGTGGCGCGAAAAGTACGCCGGAGTGATCAGTCGGTGCAGATCGCATTCACAGACGCGTCGCTGTTCGCCGGCCGTCCCGTGCTCTTCATCGACGACATCGTGTCGTCCGGTGGGACGCTTACCGCCTGTGCGGAAGCTCTTGCCGCGTCAGGAGCCACTTCTATCGAGGCCATCATCGTTCACGCACTATTTCCACGCGAGCTGATGACAGCGTTCGGTCGCGCCGGCATTCATTCCGTCCGATCCACCAACAGCGTGCCACATCCAACCAACGCCATCCGCCTCGACGATCTTCTCGCCCGCGCGTTGCGGCGGGAAGTTGTTGGCATGCCGGAGACTGGGAGCCCCCCGTGAGCGTCACCATCCAGTTTTGCGGCGCCGCCCGCACCGTTACCGGCTCCTGCTATCTGTTTGTTACGCCGAAAGGACAATTCCTGGTCGATTGCGGGTTGTTTCAGGGACAGAAAACGTTGAAAGCACTGAACTACGGTGCATTCCCGTTTCGCCCGGCGGATGTCGATGCCGTTTTGCTGACGCATGCCCACATCGACCACAGCGGGCTCCTGCCGAAGCTCAAGCGTGAAGGCTTTTCAGGCCCGATCCTGGCGACGCGCGGCACCATCGACCTCTGCTCCTACATGCTTCCTGACGCAGGCAGCATCCAGGAAACGGAGGTTGCTGCCCTGAACCGCCGGAACGCAGCCCGAGGGCGGGCCGCTGTGACGCCCATCTACACGCAAGCCGATGCGGTCGCGACCCTCGATGCCTTTCGGCCAGTCGAGTACCGAGCTTGGTACACGGTGATACCCGGCGTGCGCGCCCGCTATTGGAATGCGGGCCATTTGCTCGGCTCGGCTTCGATCGAGCTGGAATTCGTCGATCAAGGCAGAGATCAAGGGCCCTTGCGTGTCTTAATGTCGGGTGACATCGGGCCTGATGCCAAATTGCTGGAGCCTGATCCCGAGGGCCCGACCAGCCTCGACTACGTGTTTTGCGAGTCGACCTACGGCGATAGCGACCGCCCGTCCACAACGCACGCACTGCGTCGCGCGCATCTGGCCCAAGAAGTGCGCGATGCCGCCAGCGGACGCGGCGCGCTGCTGATCCCCGCCTTCGCGGTTGAGCGGACCCAGGAGCTGATCGTTGACCTGGCCGACTTGATGGCCCGCGGGGAGATTCCGACAGCACCGATCTTCCTCGATTCGCCTTTAGCGATCCGTGCGACCGAAGTCTTCCGCAACAACGCGGCCAGCCTCGACCCGGACGTCGATCTGGACCGGCTTCTGGCGTCCAGACAGTTGCACTTCACGGAGACCGTCGATGAAAGCAAATCCATCGCCAGGCTCTCCGGCTTTCACATCATCATTGCCGCAAGCGGGATGTGCGACGCCGGCCGCATCCGCCATCATCTGAAGCGATGGTTGTGGCGCAGGGAGGGCACGGTCCTGCTCGCGGGATTCCAGGCTCAAGGCACCCTGGGCCGTTTCCTGCGTGATGGCGCGAAAGCAGTGAGGATCCAGGGCGAAGAGATCAGGGTTGCCGCGAGAATTCGGTATATCGACGAATATTCCGGGCACGCTGACGGCCCGGAGCTCGCGCGCTGGATTGCCGCGCGACGCCCCATTCACCGAGGTCTATTCATCGTCCACGGAGAAGAGCATGCGCTCGGAGGCCTCTTTAACCGGATCGCGCGAACCGTTCCGACCGCACAGATTTTCACGCCAATCCTGGACGATGTCTACGACCTATCGACTGCCACACCGACACCGATCGACGTTGCTCGCCGCCGCAGGCTCGCTCCCGATGCGGTCGTCAACCTCGATTGGCACAACGATATGTCAAAACTGCTTCTCGATATCAACGACCAGATCGAAGCCGCCGCGGACGATCGATCACGGGGCGTCATTGTCCGACGATTGCGCAGGGCGCTTGAAGGGGCGTGAGCGGTGCGAAACGCTGAGGATGTACCTGATCAAAGTAGTCTTACCCGAGGCGCGGCAAGGCCAGTGAACCAGGTCAACAAGGTGGCAAAGACGGTGAGAAGTGCGATGCCCGTGCCAGTCACCATGACCTGAGCGAGCAGGCCGTCAGATACAGTCCTCAGAAAGATATATGCAGCAAGCGACAACAAAACCCCCACACAGTAAACCTCGAGCGAATTCTCTCCGCAACGAACGGCTCCCAGCAGCGCGCGCGACCGTAAAGCGGCCCAATGCGCCGGCACGAGATTGGTGACACAGACCGCAAGCGCAAGGAAATGCAAAAGTCGCAGCGGATCAAGATCCGGCTTGTTTATCGGGTAGATCAAGCCTTTCAGGAGTTGCGGAACTGCGAGCTCAAGAGCCGGACTGATCCAACTCATTGCAACAGCCAGCGACCAAATCAGGTATGCGGCCGACAGCATGATCACCGGACGTGACGTCACGAGTGGCATTAGCCGCCAGCGCCCCACCACCACCCACCATCCACCGAGCGAGACGAGAAACTGCCAGGCGAGCGGGTTGAAATACCAGTCGTTCGTCGGCCATCCCCGAAGGTTCCAGCCGTATATCTGAACCAGGCCGTACAGCAGGGCCGAGGCCGCCAACGTGGCATTCGGCCATCTGAGCAAAAGCAAAAGCCACGGCGCAAACAGCAAATGGAAGAGCACGAAGGTCGGCAACACATCCGTATTGACGGGCCGGTACTGCAGGATCGCCGCACGCGACAGCGCTTCTCCCGGCTGCTGCAGAACGACCGTCACATTTGCGCCGTCTGCGAGGTCGGCATCGATCCAATGAACGGCGACGACCAAAAATAGCGTCAGCAGCAGAAATGCCGCATAAATCTCCCAGCTTCGTCGAACCGTATGACAGATCGTCGCCCAAGACCCGGCGCTTCGGAACACATGTCCATACGCCATGGTGCACGTCAGTCCCGAAACAAACATGAAGACTTCAGTGGTGTCGCTGAATCCATAACGGCTTAAAGTAAGCCAACTGCAGATATTCCCTGGGATATGATTGATGAAGACGAACCAGAGCGCAATCCCTCTGCAGGCATCGAGCCGAATGTCCCTGTCTAGGATATTGTCGAGTGGACCCATCGCAAATATTCGAATTACTCTGCCCGCTGATCTCATTCCCGTGAGGCTTCCCCCGGCTCTCTAAGGCAGCTTTCCAGCGCCGTGAGCATCTGCATCCGGCCAACGATCCCCACAACCCGTCTCTTGCGGAGCACGGGTACCTGCGAGATCTGGTACACATCCATTTCCTTGACGACCGCATCGATCGTGGCGTTCTCATCGACGCAAACGGGATGACGGCTCATTACTTCCTCGACCCGCAGTCCCCTCGTTCGCTCACGAGCGAGCTCGCCTTCCTGCCTCCCCAGTAGCCATTCGAGCCAAAACCCCTCGGGATAGTTGACGCCCAACTCGCGACGATGGAGGAAGTCGCCTTCGGCAATGATGCCGACCAAAGTCCCGTCATCATTGAGAACTGGCAGGCCGCGCTGATTGGTCTCGAGCAGCAGATGGAGGGCCTCCAGCAGCGGCGCTTCCGGCTTCACAGTTGCGAACGAGGTCCGCATGATATCTGACGCCAGCATTGCTTCTCTCCATGGGAACCGTGCCTCGGCCTCTCTTAATTGCGGTATTGAACAGCCATCGTCGAGAAGGCGCGTTGCGACCTAGTGGGCCATCAGCAGGCAAGCCTGGGCCTGCTGTAGGAGGCGCTGCGTCATGCCGCCGAACATCCATTCGCCCAACCGGCTGTGTCCATAGCCTCCGGTGACGATGAGATCAGCGCCGACGTCCGAAGCCAGGCGAATGAGATAGCCAGCATCCGGCTCCGCCGTATGCACACGAACTTCATGCTCGCAACTCACGCGGTGTTTTCTGAGATAGTTGGCCACATCCCGCACCCGGTCATGTGCCGCGTCCTGTTCGTCCGATGTGCAGATTTCGGCGATCGTGACGCTCGACGCTCGGGTCAAGAACGGCAACGCCTCACGAACCGCAAGGCGCGCTTCCCGGGTATCCTTCCACCCGATCACGATGCGATCGCCGGCCAGCTCCGTCACACCGTCCGGCACCGAATGCGTGGGACGGCCCATCCGCAGCATGGCGCCGGCGGAATCGAGATAGCGGGGATGATTAGTCCTGAGCTGCTTGCGCTTGACGACGATAAGGTCAGCAGCCCTGGCCTGCTCGACCAGAAAGTCGGTCGGAAATGCGATTGCCGAGCGCCATTCCACCTTTTCACTCGGCAGGCGGACAATCCGCCTGAACCACGCCTCTTTGGCCGAGAGCTGCGCCCGTATGCGATCGAGGTCCTCGGCCGTTGTCTGCTCGATGATGACTCCCTCGGCCGCGAACGTGGGCGCTATTGCGACCGCCGAGATCCCGAGAATGGACGCCCCAAATCCGCGCGCGATGCCTTCCGCGACGGCAATCTGACCCTCTTCCTGCTGCTCAGGATCGACGTGGACCATGACGCTGGCAAAAGACATGTCCGAACTCCCGATAGCTGAGGCAATGGGCTTTTATCCTGCATCCGACCATTTCCCGGCTTGATGCATATCAAGCAAGATAATCGTTGCATGCTCTGGCATCGCCTGAAATCGGAATCGCCTCGCGCATCCGGCTCCCGCGCGGCCTGCCCCACTCGTCCCGCAAGTGCTTTTCGATGTCTCCGACCGGATGCCTGGTCAGGTCCTTGGCAAGCTCCGCCACGATCCGTCGCTTTACATCAGGATGGAAATCCGACCGAAGCGCCGCCAGCGTTCGAGGCGGCGCGACGATGATCAATGCGGTCGACGGCTCGCCGCGCGCAATACGCTCCGCGGCAGCCGCCACTTGCTTCACAAAGCGGCGCTCCTCAAGCTCATGCCAGTCGATCATCTCCACGGCGCTTCTTTGCCCCGACTGCGAGGCTTTACTCACCCGGCCAGGCCTATCGCTCCCTTGGTCGTGTGCCGCCGGATTTTGATCTTCAAAGACGGCTTCCACCTTCAGATTCGGGAACTTCTCGTTGCCTTCGTTTCGGAAGAATAGCGCCTTTCGTCCGTCGCCGACAAACACTACGGCACGATGCGGTATCTTGGTCATTAGGATCTCCTCCCTCGAAGGTCGATAATTCTGACCGCTCGGCAGGGCCTGTCGCTTGATCCCGATCAATCTCGACCGCCCGCAATCCGGCAAGATGCCGACAAATCGAAACCAGGGAGGTTGTCATGCAGGCACGAGACGTGATGGTTTCCCCCGCTATAACCGTCGACGCAAACGCCACAGTCCGCGAGGTCGCGCAACTTCTGCTTGCTCGACGCATCAGCGCGGTGCCCGTCGTCGATGCTGATAACAAGATCCTCGGAATCGTGACCGAAGGCGATCTGATGCATCGAGCCGAAGCCGGTACCGAACGCCCCTACTCCTGGTGGCTGCGTGCTTTGACCGGCGACGCCCAACTGGCAACCGACTACGTCAAATCGCACGCGGTCAAGGTCGACGACATAATGACACGCGACGTCGTAACCGCTGCTCCCGAGACGCTGCTGCACGAGATTGCAATGCTTCTCGAAAACAATCAGATCAAACGTGTGCCAATCGTCGACCAGCAAGGCCAGCTTGTCGGAATCGTTAGCCGGGCCAACCTGCTTCAGGCGATCGCAAGCGCCAGGCCGAAGCTCGAAGTGTCGCTCTCCGATGCATCCATCAGGAAGAGGTTCCTCGAGGAGCTCAAGAAGCAGTCTTGGGCGCATACGTTCAACCTGAACGCAACGGTACGGAACGGGGTCGTCGACCTCTGGGGCTTCGCACCGTCCGTGGCCGAACGCACAGCCATCCGCGTAGCGGCCGAGGCTATTCCGGGTGTCGTGACGGTGAACGATCACCTGCTTGAGACACCAGTCTTCGTCTATTGACGCGAGGTGGACCCTCAGATTCGCACAACGAGGCATGCATGGCACATTTTGTTGTCCGCTTTATCAAAGATGTAGTTGGCGACCAGGGCCAGCCTTGCGAGGCGTGCCAGCACACGATTGACGTCGATGCGAGCGACGAGACGGAAGCGGCCCTACTTGCGAAGCAGAAATTCTGCGAGGGCCGTGCGATTCGAGACTGGTCACTTCACGCCGATCGAATCGATGTGGAGCCAGCCGACTTTCCGTCTTGAGCGCAATTTGCACGAAACAGCGCCGATCAATCCGCTGCATCGCGGGCCAAACAGTCAGGGCAACCTCCCCACGCAAGTTCCTATTGTCGGGACGCGGGCTTCTCGTCAATCGGCGCTACATGCTTGCGAAACACTATGGCGACGTCCGCAAAACTCGCGACGCATTGGTGACCGCGGGCGAAATTACGCAGCCGACCAAGCGCGGCATCGTTCAATCCGAACAGGCGTATTGTGACAACGGCTGCATCTTGCAACTCCTCCAAGTCGGGCAACGTAAATCTTGGGCGCATGATCCTGGACCATCCCTGTTCTCGTTGCGCGCGGTGTGCGATCAGCTGACCTACCAGAGACTGCGCGATATTTATTTCCCGACAAACCGGCTCCCGTTCCACCGTAGCAAGCTGCTGTTACCGTTTGCATCAACGACTCCAAGGACGGCCTGAGCGTGAAACGACGACAACCGGACGTCATGGGCATGAACGGCAAGCACACGGCGATACCGGCCGGTGGTCGAGACGTAGACTTCGTGCAGGCATCCAGCGGTACCGCAATGAACTGCTTTATTGCGGCAGCGAAATTGTCGAGGTGGAGAGCTAAAACTGCGCGCTCGCAACCGTGAGATAAAGAGCAAACCGCTGGGCTGCGGCTACTGAGCCTCCGCACTTGGCATCCCATTTGCGCACATCCGCTCGAATTTCCGGAGGCAGCATTTGAAGATGCGCAGGATTCCAAGGATCCTGCGCCGTCCCGCTATGGGAGAGTGCCGGCTGCCGAAACGCGAACAAAGCAACAAGAGCGCTTGCAACTACCGAGGCGATTTTGATTGGCTTCACTGCCCACAACTCCTCGAGACATTTGGAAAAATTTTGCCTCCAATGCAGCGAGCGGATTGAGGGAGATCAAGCGAGAGCTATTGGCGACCCGCAGGGAGGCCGTTGAACACCCAACGGCATCCCCTTCGAGGACGGTAAGTGGATCGTGGTCAGTTGATGCAAATCAACCCATCAGCGCTCTGGGGGAGTAAGCGAAATCTTCAATCGCGGGACACTTCGGCTGCCCCGGCGACAGAGGACATCCGTCATGCAACTCCGGCAGGCGACTCTCCGTCCGAGCGCGGCCCGCGCTCTTCTCACGCTCGCGCTCAGTTTTCTGCCTTCAGTGTCAATGGCAGAAGACGAGGTGAAGCTAAGCGCGGCGCAGGCTCAGAATCTCGGAGTTCGGGTGACGCATCCGGTATCGAGCCGTACCGACCAAACTTTGCCCTATCCTGCCCAGATCGTGATTCCAACGCCGCAATTGTGGGTYGTCAGCGCGCCGGTTGCAGGGATGGTCTCCAATCTGGCTGTCGCTCGCGGAGATCGCGTCAACGCCGGCCAGCCACTCGTTACGCTGGAAAGCCCGAGCTTCGTTTCGCAGCAACGCGAGTATCTGCAAGCGGTCGCGCAAGAAGTTCTCGCCGCCCAGCAACTCAAGCGCAACGCCGACCTGTTTGAAGGCAAGGCGGTGCCGCAACGTGTGCTGGAGGCGAGCCAGACCGAGGCGCGGCAGGCGAGCATCGCGGTCGCGGAGCGACGCCAAATGCTGCGTCTGAGCGGACTGTCCGATGAGGCCGTCTCGCGGCTAACCAACGAGGCGGCGATCAGCGCGAGGCTGACCGTGAACGCACCGCAGGCGGCCTCCGTGGTGGATATCGCGGTTTCGCCAGGCCAGCGGCTCGAGCAATCCGCACCGCTCGTCAAGCTCGCACAGCTATCGTCACTCTGGGCAGAAATCGCAATTCCAGCGGCCAACATTCGGGCGATCCGCACCGGTGCGAAAATTGAGATCGAAGGCTATGCCACGCCGGGCAAGGTCGTGCTGGTCTCCGAGACCACGGACGCTGCAACCCAGACCATTTTGGTGCGCGCGGAAATCCCCAACAACGGGGAGCTGCATCCCGGCCAGACGGCTGCAGCGCGCATCGGCTTCCTCTCTGCCGGCGAAAGCGCCTGGGAGATTCCTTATAGTGGGTTGGTCCGCCGCGGCGAACTGACTTCAGTCTTCGTGGCCATCGGCGGTGGCTTCCGTCTCGTTCCGGTCGCCCTGCTCGCGGAAGATCAGGACCACGTCGTGGTATCCGGCCCCATCACGGACAAGAACGAGATCGCCATTGGCGGTATTTCGGCGCTTCGCGGCATTCTCTCTGGGTTAGGGCCATAGATGCTCCCGCGCCTCGTCGCATTTGCACTTTCGCAGCGGCTCTTCGTCGTCTTGAGCGCACTGCGCCTGTCCAACATCTCGCGCGCTTTCCCGGACGGCGTGAGCGGCGGGCTTGCGCCGATCACGAGCCCGTTGGGCGAAATGTTTATGTTCACCATCGACAGCCCCGAGCTCTCGCTCACGGAGCGGAGGACCCTACTCGACTGGGTGATCCGCCCGGCCTTGCGCACCGTTCCTGGAGTTGCTGACGTCAACGCGCTCGGTGGCTATGTGCGCGCGTTCGAGATCGTGCCGCGCAACGATGCACTCGCTGCGCGCGGCATTTCGTCAGATTCGTTTCGCCGCGCTATCGAGGCCAACAGCCGTAATGACGGCGCGGGCCGCGTGAACCAGGGCGAAGACAGCGCGCTGGTCCGCGTCGAAGGTAGCATCCGCGGTGTCGACGATATCCGTTCCATCGTCGTTGATACCCGCGACGGCATCCCGATCCGGGTCAGCGACGTGGCCCACGTCAGGATCGGCGCGCTGAGCCGCTATGGCGCGGTCACGGCCGACGGCCGCGGCGAGACCGTCGAAGGGCTTGTGCTCGGCCTGCGCGGCGCCAATGCAGGCCAACTCGTCCGCGACGTCCGGGCGCGGATTGCGGAACTGCAGCCGTCGCTGCCAAAGAGCGTCTCGATCAACGTGTTCTACGACCGCAGCCACCTGGTCAACCGTGCCGTCGGCACCGTGGTGCGGGCGCTCGGCGAAGCCACTGTGCTCGTAATCGTGCTTCTGCTGCTGTTCCTGGGTAACTGGCGTGCCTCGCTTGTGATCGCGCTCAGCCTGCCGCTTGCCATCGTTATCGCGTTGATCGCGATGCGGGCGGCCGGGATGTCGGCCAATTTGATGAGTCTCGGCGGACTTGCAATCGCGATTGGAATGCTGATCGATGCACTTGTGGTCGTGGTCGAGAACATCGTCGGCAATCTCAGCAAGCACGATCTCGGCAGAGCCACGCCGTTGATCCACATCGTGTTCCGCTCAGTCTGCGAAGTCCTGCAACCCGTTGCCTCCGGCGTGCTGATCATTATCATCGTGTTCGTGCCGCTCCTGACCCTGCAGGGACTGGAGGGAAAGCTTTTTGTTCCCGTGGCGCTTGCAATCATTTTCGCCCTGGCTGGTTCGATGCTGCTTGCGCTCACCGTCGTTCCAGTCGCGACCTCCTTCATGCTCAAGTCCGCCTCGCATGGCGATCCCCTCCTGATCCGGGCCGCGCAGAGCGTCTACGCGCCTGCTCTGGACTGGGCGTTGAACAATGAGCGAAAAGTCATCGCGGCAGCGCTGATCGGCCTGATCGCCGCGGGCTTTGCCTACACGAAACTAGGCAAGACCTTCATGCCGACCATGGACGAGGGCGACGTCATTGTCAGCGTGGAGACGCTTCCTTCCGTTAACCTGGACGAATCGCTCGCCATCAATGCCAGGCTGCAATCCGCGCTGTTGAAGGTTCCGGATGTTGCCGGCATCATCGCACGGACCGGCTCGGATGAGCTCGGCCTCGATCCCATGGGTCCCAATCAAACCGATACGTTTCTCGTGCTCAAGCCGGCGGCAGAGAGGCAGACTACGGACAGAGAAGCCCTGCTGCAGGAGCTTCGCGAGGTTCTGGCCGGCTTTCCCGGCATCTCGCTCAGCTTCACCCAGCCGATCGATATGCGCGTGCAGGAGATGATCAGCGGTGTACGCGGCGACGTCGCGGTCAAGATCTTCGGCCCGGACATCGTCAGACTCAATGAGATCGCGGCGAAACTGTCGTCCATCCTGTCCGGCATCGATGGTGCCGAAGACGTCTACACCACGCTCAACGCGCCCAATACTACACTGTAGCCGTGAACCGGATGGAGGCCGGCCGCCTCGGCCTGTCGGTCGACTCCATTGCGAATTCGCTGCGCACCCAGATCGAGGGCCGTACCATCGGGACGGCGCTCGAGGAGGGACGCCGCACGCCGATCCTGGTCCGCGGCAGCGAGATTACTCGGGAGGCGCCGACTCTGCTCGCAAGCCTGCCATTGACGCTTTCGTCCGGGCAGCACGTCGCACTGTCGCAGGTCGCCCGTATCCAGCGCGTCGACGGGCCCGTGAAGATCGACCGGGAAAACGGCGAGCGTATCAGCGTGGTTCGCGCCAATGTCCGCGGCCGCGACATGGTCGGATTTGTCCAGGCAGCTCAGCAGAAGGTTGCCGCCGGGCTTCCGCTGCCAGACGGCTATCGACTGGCCTGGGGCGGCCAGTTTGAGAACCAGCAGCGCGCCGCCGCGCGGCTCTCTGTCGTGGTGCCGGTCGCCATTGGCCTGATCTTCGTGCTGCTGTTCACCACATTCGGCTCGGTCCGCCACGCGCTACTGGTGTTGGTCAACATCCCCTTCGCGCTGATTGGCGGCGTGTTCGCGCTGGTCTCGAGCGGCGAATATCTGTCTGTTCCGGCGTCGGTCGGATTCATCGCGCTGCTCGGCATAGCCGTGCTGAACGGAGTCGTGCTGGTCTCCCATTTCAACCAGCTCCGTGCTCACGGCCTGAGCGAGGGGCGCGTCGTCGTCGAAGGCGCCATGCGAAGACTGCGGCCCGTTCTGATGACGGCCAGCATCACGGCGCTCGGATTGATCCCGCTGTTGTTCGCCTCGGGTCCGGGATCTGAAGTGCAGCGACCGCTGGCCATCGTCGTGATCGGGGGCCTGGTCTCGTCAACACTGCTGACGCTGATCCTGCTGCCGATCCTGTATCGCCGCTACGGCGGCGCTGCGAAGGGGGCCAAATGACGAGCGTGTCCGTCTGCCTCACGCTGATCCTGCCGCGCCAGTTTCGCGACGAGCTGTTCGACTATCTCGGCGAACAGACCGATCTGGTGAGGGGTTTCACGGCCTCCGATGCTGCCGGACACGGCAACGGCGTGCGGCTCCAAAGCACGGCCGAGCGCATCAAAGGGCACGCCGATCAGGTCATCCTATGGATTGTCCTACCACGGAACGATGCCGAGCGCCTGCTCGACCGGGTTCGGGCTTCGTTCACCGGCACCAACCTCGTCTATTGGATCCTGCCCGTGGCGGAATTCGGCACGATCGACTAACCAACATCGCCAAGCTGCTCACTCCGCGGCCACGGCTTCGTAAATATCGTCCTCTTGGGCCGTATGCATGCGCACCAGCGTTTCGATCGCCTCGATCACACGCTGGGCATCTCGAATAAGATAGCGGTCGATCTTTTCTGACGGCAGGTCGGCCGCGATCCGTGCGAGCAGCCGCGCAAGGTGCAGGATCTCACGATGCGCGCGGCTCATGGCAGAGAGGCCGTGGCGTTCGCGCAGCACCTCCGCAATCTTCGGATAGACGCAGCCCTCGTCCTCGCGCTCGTGCTTCACTACACTGCCCTGAACGAGGCGATCAGCCTCTTCGATCAAGGCCGCGGCGGCGTCTGGCGGCACATCGTCGATCGCATCGACGATCTTGCGCAGTCGGTCGAGATCCCTGAACAGCGCCTGATGGTCGTGATGCAGTGCCAGGCCCTGCTCTGCGGATATCCGGCGACCGGCGCTCCCGTGGGCTGGAGTGAGTGCCCGCAGCGCGTTCAGGATGACGGCAACATCGATCACCTCCTGCACGATCGCCGCCGGCACGGGATCCAGCCAGCCAACGGTAGCGGCCACCATGGCAGCTATCGACAATCCCATGCCAATAATGACGCTTTGGAGAGCGATACGCCGTGCCCGCTGCGCAATTATGATCGCTTCACCGACGCGATCAAGCCGATCGGCAAGGATGACCACATCCGCCGCCTCGGACGAGGCGCTCGCGCCGCGCGCGCCGAGCGCGACACCGATATCGGCCACGGCCAGTGCCGGGGCGTCATTGATGCCATCACCGACCATGATGGTCGGATGCAGCCGCTGTTCAGTGCGCACCGCCTCGACCTTGTCCGAGGGAACGCGGTCGGCCAGCACGGCATCGAGGTCGAGCGCTGCTCCGATTGCCTGCGCCGCTGCGGCACGATCGCCTGTGACCATCACCATTCGCACGATGCCCGCATCGCGCAGCAGCCGGATCGCTCGCGGCGTATCAGCCCGCAGCTCGTCGGCCAGCAGCAGCGCACCGATCGGACGGCCGTCCACGGCAACAAAGACGATCAGCGCCGAGCGCCACGATGCGCGGCGGATTRCCCGCAGCTCCCACGGCGACAGCTCGCCATGTGAGCGAAGCAGCTCTCGCGAGCCCGCAGTTACCTGGCGGCCGTCGATCAGGCCGGACAAACCGGTGCCCATGGTCTCTTTGACCTGTTCGGGCGCTTTGAGCTTGAGACCGCGATCGATGGCCGCAGAGACGACGGTCTTGGCGAGGACGTGATGCGAGGCCAGCTCAAGCGATGCCCCAAGCGTGAGGACCTCGTCCGGATTTTCCCCCGGAGCGACTTCAACTGAAAGCAGCCGCGCACCTCCAACCGTGAGGGTGCCGGTTTTGTCGAAGAGCACGGTGCGCGCGCGAGCCAGCGCCTCCAGTGCTCCTCCGCCCTTGACCAAGATGCCGCGACGGGCCGCTTGCGCCACGCCGGCGATGAAGGCGACAGGTGCGGCCAGAATCAGGGGGCAAGGCGTTGCCGCCACCAGCACAGCGAGGCTGCGGGTCAAATCACCGGAGATCCGCCACGCCAGAAAGGCGATGACCAGCGTCACGGGAAGAAAGATCAGCGCATAGCGATCGGCCAACCGCACAAAGGGGGCCTTCGCCGTTTGCGCCGCCGTCACCATGCGCACAATACCAGCGTAGGTACTCTCGCCAGCCGGTGCGGTAACGGTCAACTCGAAGGTCTCACCCGCATTCAGCGAACCGGAAAGAACGGCGATGCCGCGTGTCTTCTCGACCGGGATCGGCTCGCCCGTAACCGCGGACTCGTCGATGGTCGCCATGGCCGAACGGACGATGCCGTCGACTGGCACGATCTCGCCGGCCCGTACCAGGAGCTCTTCGCTGACCAAGACCGCCTCGATCGGAACCTCTTCGATCCGCTCGCCAGTCTTGCGATGTGCCCGGCGCGGCGCACGATCGACCAGTGACCGCAGGTCGTGCTCAGCCCGCGCGACCGCGATATCCTCCAGCACGTTGCCACCGGAATACATCAGCGCAACCACGGCGCCGGCAAGCGGCTGGCCGAGCGCCAATGCCGCGCTCATCGACAGGAGCGCAATCGCGTCCACTCCCAGTCGGCCGCTCAGCAAGTCCCTGACGATCGAGACCGCCAGTCCACCTATCACGGG